>JANOCF010000326.1:0-5413 GCA_031412055.1 Holophagales bacterium
CAGGCGGGAGAAGACGTCCCGCATGAACTCGCGGCAGGTCGAGAACAGGAGCTTCTTGAACTCGGCGGTGCTGGGGATCGATACGGTGGCGGCCTGGAAGGCGACCTGAAACCCCGCGCCCTCGGGCTCGAACAGCAGCGGATAGAGCTCCTCCTCGATCTGAACGGGGGTCGGCTTTCCGGCCTCCACCCCTTTGATGCCGTTGATCAGGGCGAGCAGCCAGGAGTCCAGGTAGATGTCGTGCTCCTCGATCAGGCCGTCTCCGCTGCCGATCGTGATGTATCCCATCAGGTTGTCGGCCTTGAGCCGTCCTTCCTCTTCATCCAATTGCCATTGCAGGTTCATGAGTCCTCATTCCGTTGGGGTTCCTTGGTTCCGCGATCCGTGCGGTACTGCGGCGCGGCGCGCGACGACTTTTGATTATAAGAGAGACACGGGGCGGACGCATCCCCCAAGCGCGTAAGAGCGTGTAAGCTCTCGCCATGCTGGAGCTGGACGGGTCTCAAGGGGAAGGTGGAGGTCAGATCCTCCGCACCTCGATCGCGCTCGCGATGGTGACCGGGACAGCGGTCCGGATCCGCAACATCCGCGCCCGGCGGTCCCGGCCCGGTCTCATGCGCCAGCACCTGGTGGCCGTGCAGGCGGCGGCCCGGATCGGCAGCGCCCGGATCGAGGGGGCGGAGACCGGCTCGTCATCGCTCACGTTCATCCCGGGGGAAGTGAAGCCCGGGGAGCACGAGCTGTCCGTGGGCACGGCGGGGAGCACGACTCTCGTGCTGCAGACCGTGCTGCCGGCGCTCCTCCTCGCCTCAGGCCCTTCGTGGCTGGTCCTCGAAGGGGGCACTCACAACCCTCTGGCGCCGCCTTTCGAGTTCCTGTCCAGGAGCTACCTGCCGCTCGTGAACCGGATGGGACCCCAGGTGCACGCGGAGCTGGAGCGGCCGGGCTTCTACCCTGCGGGCGGCGGGCGGATGGTGGTGAGCGTCGAGCCGGCTCCACGCCTCGCCGGCTTCGAGCTGCTGGAGCGGGGCGAGGTGCGGCGCCGGCAGGCCACGGCCCTGCTATCGCGCCTGCCCCGCCACGTCGCGGAGCGCGAGCTCGCCGAGGTGGCCCGCCAGACCGGGTGGAAGTCTTCGGAGATGGAGGTGCGGGATGTGGAGTCGCCCGGTCCGGGCAACGTCCTGCTCCTCTCGGTGGAGACCGATGCGGTGACCGAGGTGTTCGTCGGCTTCGGCGAAAAGGGCGTGCCCGCCGAGGAGGTGGCGGTCCGGGCGGTGGGGGAGATGAAGCGCTGGCTGGACTCCGGCGTGCCGGTCGGGGAGCACCTGGCGGATCAGCTCATCCTGCTGCTGGCTCTCGCGGGCGCCGGTGCTTTCACGACGCTTCCGCTGAGCGGCCATGCCGCGACCCAGGTGGAGCTGATCCCGCGCTTCCTGGACGTCGCCTTCCAGGTCGAGAACACCGCGGGCCGGTGCGTGGTAAGCGTCGGTCCTAAAGTCCCGTGACCCGCACGACCTCCTCGAAGGTGGTGATGCCCTCGGCCAGCTTGCGCAGGGCGGACTGGCGGAGCGTGCGCATGCCGTTCTTGGTGGCCTCGCGCTTGATCTCGGGCGAGTCCACCCCCTTGATGATCAGGTTCTTGATGGACTCGTCGATGGGCAGCATCTCGAAGACGCCCGTGCGGCCTAGGTAGCCCGTCCCCCGGCATTCGAAGCAGCCTTCGCCCTCCTTGACCTTGACCCGCTTGCCCGGGGGCACGGCGAGGCGGAGGGTCGTCACCTCGTGCGGTTCCAGGAACCGCTCGACGGCGCAGTGGGGACAGATCTGCCGCAGGAGGCGCTGCGCCATGCTCCCCACCAGCGTCGAGCTGATCAGGAAGCGCTCGATCCCCAGGTCGGCCAGGCGCGAGATGGAGGAGGACGCGTCGTTGGTGTGCAGGGTGGAGAAGACCAGGTGCCCGGTCAGCGCCGCCTGGATCGCGTACTGCGCGGTCTCGGCGTCGCGGATCTCGCCGACCATGATCACGTCCGGGTCCTGCCGCAGGATGTGCCGCAGCGCGCTCGCGAAGGTCACGCCGACCTTGAGCTGCACCGCGGTCTGGTTGAAGTCCTCGTAGACCATCTCGATCGGGTCCTCGATCGTGGTCACGTTGATCTCGCGGGTGGCGATGACCCTGAGGGCGGAGTAGAGCGTGGTCGTCTTGCCCGAGCCCGTGGGGCCGGTGACGAGGACGATGCCGTGGGGGCGGCTGATGAAGTCGTTGAAGACCTGCATCTCGTCCGCGTAGAAGCCGAGCGAGGTGAGGTCCTGCATGAGGACCTGCGGGTCGAAGATCCGCATGACCACCTTCTCGCCGAACGCGACCGGCAGGGTGGCGACGCGCAGCTCGACGTCGCGGCCGTTGCGGGTGGTCTTGACCCGGCCGTCCTGCGGCCGGCGCTTCTCGGCGATGTCCAGCCGAGCCATGGTCTTGATGCGCGAGACCACGGCGGCGTGGACGACCTTGGGCATGCCCTGGATGTCGTGCAGCACGCCGTCGATGCGGAAGCGGATCAGGCTGCGCTCGCGCTTCGGCTCGACGTGGATGTCGCTCGCCCGGCTGTCGAAGGCGTGCTGGAGCATGAACTCCACGGCATTGACCACGTGCTGGTCGCTCGACTCGATCTCGTGCTCGCTCTTCATGCGGACGAGCTGCTCGAGGTTGCCGAGGTCGATGCCGGAGGTCAGGTCGCGCTCGGCCTTCTTGACCGAGTGGCGCAGGCCGTAGAACTCGGTGAGCGCCTTGACGAGCTCGGGCTCGGAGGCCACCACCAGCTCGACCTCGCGGCCGGCGATACGCTTGAAGGAGTCGATCCCCTCGATGTCGTACGGGTTGGCGCACGCCACCCGCAGTCGGCCGTTCACCATCTCCAGCGGGATCATCCGGTGGCGCTTCGCGAACGGCCGCGACATCTTGGACTCGATCAGGTCGGCGTTGAGGTTCAGCGTATCGATGCGGATGTGTTCGAGCTTGGCGTCCCGGGCGATGGCCTGGGAGATGTCCAGCTCCGTGAGCGGGGCGCCCGAGTCTCCCAGGTTGGGCAGACGGAGGCGCAGGATGATGTCGTAGGACAGCGACTTCTGCTCGAAGGCCGCGGCAGAGCGCACCCTCGCCGGAGTCAGGCGCGCTTCCTGCTTGATGGATTCTCCCTGGTCCGGGGTGACGACCCCCTGGCGGACCAGGATGTCCGCGACGAGCTCTGGAGTTAGAGTCATAGATGGGCAAGTCTAAGCCTAAGCAAGCGATCGGGATAGACTGAGCCGACCGCGAGGACACCCGAGAAGGAGATCCCCTCGAATGAAAGCACGATTCATCCTGCTGTCCGTAGCGCTGGCACTGGCGGTAGCGCCGCTGAGCCTGTCCTGCTCCCAGGCCGACACGGCCCAGGGAGCTAATGCCTCTGACGCCGCCCAGTCGGCGCCTGCCCAGCAGGCCAGCGGTACCCGCCTGCCGCGCCTGCCGATCAACGAGATCCGCCTGCCGCCCGGCTTCGCCATCGACGTCTACTCCGAGGACGTGCCCAACGCCCGCCAGATGGCCCTCTCGGCCAACGGCACTCTCTACGTGGGCTCGCGCAGCGAGGGCAAGGTCCACGCCGTGGTCGACAGCAACCGCGACGGCCGGGGCGACAAGGTCTTCACCATCGCCCGCGGCCTGCGCATGCCCAGCGGCCTGGCATGGCGCGACGGCTCGCTCTACGTGGCCGAGGTCTCGCGGGTGCTGCGCTACGACGGCATCGACGGCCGGCTGCAAGACCCGCCCAGACCGGTGGTGGTCTCGGACAAGTTCCCGAGCGACCGCCACCACGGGTGGAAGTTCATCGCCTTCGGCCCGGACGGCCTCCTCTACGTTCCCGTGGGAGCCCCGTGCAATGTCTGCGACAAGGAGAAGGAAAACCCGGTCTACGCCTCGATCGCCCGCATGAAGCCGGACGGCTCGGGGCTGGAGGTCTTCGCCAGCGGCATCCGCAACACCGTGGGCTTCGACTGGCATCCGCAGAGCAAGGAGCTCTGGTTCACCGACAACGGCCGCGACATGATGGGCAACGACCGGCCCGTGGACGAGCTGAACCGCGCTCCCCGGAAGGGGCTTCACTTCGGCTTCCCCTTCTGCCACGCCAACGGCATCCAGGACCCCGATCACAAGAGCAGGCCCTGCAGCGGGTTCACGCCGCCTGCCATCGAGCTGGGTCCGCACGTGGCGGCCATCGGCATGCGCTTCTACACCGGCTCCATGTTCCCGGCCGAGTACCGCAACCGGATCCTGATCGCGGAGCACGGCTCCTGGAACCGGGACGAGCCGCTCGGCTACCGCGTCATGATGGTCCGGCTGGACGGCAACAAGGCGGTGTCGTACGAGCCGTTCGCGGAGGGCTGGCTGCGCAAGAACGGAAGGGCCTGGGGCCGGCCGGCCGATGTGCTCGTGATGCCGGACGGCGCCCTCCTCGTCTCCGACGACGAGGCCGGGGCCGTCTACCGCATCACCTACAAGGGGGACGGCCCCAAGGGTTGAGGAGGTCCGAGCGCCTCCGCCGGCGGTTCTTCCCGCCCGAGGTCGAGCTTCCCGAGGCGGCGCGCCGGATCGTCCGCGCGGTCTACCCGACGCTCGACCTCGGGGCCGTGCGCTTCCATCTGGGCATCCCGCACGTCTTCCGGATCCTGGCCATCCAGGGGATCACCCTGCCGGGCAGGATCTCGCCGCGCCGGACCCGCATCTACATCAAGCGACGCTACTGGCGGCCGCACACGGTCGACGGAATGGGGCTCATCCTCCACGAGGCGTTCCACGCCCTGCAGCTCCAGGAGGCCGGCCCCGGACTCGGACTCCTGCGGCCGTTCGTGGTCCTCTATCTCGCCATCGCGGCCGGCAACCGCTTCCGCTACGCCGGGCACCCGCTGGAGGACGACGCCTACTGCCTGGCGGGGGACTGGGAGAGCCGCTTCGAGTTGGCCTTCCAGGGGCTGGAGATCACGGAGGAGGAGTGCGCCTGCCTGGCAACCGCCGCGAGCGGACTCCGGTTCTGGTCGCGCCTCGCGCAGAGCGTTCCGGGATGGCGGAGGGTCGCCGCCGGCCGGCTACCGCGCGTGCTGAGGGCAGCCCTGCTCGGTCTCCTCTTCCCGTGGGTGGCGGGCTGGCTCCTGCTCTGGACCTCCGTGATCGCTTTTCTCGGGCTGCTCAAGGCGATCGTGGAAGGGGTCGGAGCCGTAGCCGTGGCTGCCCTGCGGATTGCCAACCGCTAGCGTTCAGGTAGAATCCTCTCCGAAGGTGTTTCACTTAAATTCGGGGAGAATATTATGAAGAGATCTGTATGGGCCGCGCTTCTGCTGTCCCTTACCGTGAACACCGGCGCCGCCTTTTGCGGCGGCGCCTGGG
>JANOCF010000327.1:0-3396 GCA_031412055.1 Holophagales bacterium
TCGGAAGACATGGCCTTGAAGGTGTTCGACAGCCGCACCTGGGCGTCTTCCAGCAGGCGCAGCCGCTCGGCCGCGGCCTCGCGCTCCTTCTCGATTGTGGTCTGGAGACGGGCCACTTCGATCTGGAGGGCCGCCCGCTCATCACGCAGCCCAGCCGCCTCGGCCGCGGCTGGGCGGAGGAACAGCCAGACGAGCCCACCGCCCACGATGAACGCACCGAAGGCGATCAACGGCAGGAGAAGAGTGGTTTCCACTGCGGCGAGTATAGCGGACTTCCGCCTTCTCCTCGCCTTCCCGGGTCACTCACAGAAGAAGCACCGGCAGGTGCTGTTGCACGTTGTCAGGCTCGTGCTGCTGCAGGAGAACTGGGCCACTCCGCAGTTGGGTGGCCGCAGACAGGTCTGCTCGCACTTCACCCGCGACGTGACGCAGCAACTGGACACCGCCGCGTCCGCCGGAGCCTCCAGCAGCCAGGTGAGATCCGCAGCAGGTTCGGGCGTGGGCGCCGCGATCCCGAAAGCCGAGATCGAGAGGACGAACAGAGCGAGCAGGACGGTCTTGTTTCTCACGGTCACCTCCTTCGGCAGGGACGATCATTCGCCCGCCGAAGGAGGTCTGTTGCAAGAGCTTAGCCCAACAGATGACGCGCGATCACGAGCCGCTGCATCTCGCTCGTGCCCTCGTAGATCGTGGTCACGCGCACGTCGCGGTAGAGGCGGGAGATTTCGTAGTCGTCGTGGAAGCCGTTGCCGCCGTGGATCTGCAGGCTCTCCTGGCAGGCGCGGTTGGCGGCTTCGGACGCATAGAGCTTGGCCTGCGCCGAGAGACGCCCCGCCTGGGGACTGTGGTCTAGCGTGGCGGCGGCGTAGGTCAGGGCGCGCGACGCGGCCAGCTCGGTGGCGATCTGGGCGATCTTGAACTGGATGGCCTGGTGGCTCGCGATCGGCTTGCCGAACTGGATGCGGTCCTTGGCGTACTGCACGGCCAGCTCCAGCGCCCGCTGGTGGATGCCCATGGCCTGGGCCGCGATGCCGATGCGCGAGTGGTCCAGGGTGGCCAGGGCGATCTTGAGCCCCTGACCCTCCTCGCCGAGCAGGTTGGCGGCCGGGACGCGGCAGCCGGTGAAGTAGATCTGGGCGGTGCGCGAGGACTTGAGCCCCATCTTCTCCTCGGGCTGGCCCACGGAGAAGCCGGCCATGTCGGAAGAGACCACGAAGGCGGACAGGCCGCGCTTGCCCGCCTCGGGGTTGGTCCGCGCCACGACCACGAAGTACTTCGCGTAGCCCGCGTTGGTGATCCAGGCCTTCTCGCCGTCGAGAACCCAGAAGACGCCGTCCCGCTTACCCGTGGTCTTGAGACTGCCCGCGTCGCTGCCCGCTCCGGGCTCGGTCAGGCCGAAGCCGCCGAGGGCCCCACCCGATGCGAGCTCAGGCAGGACCCGTTTCTTCAGCTCCTCGCTGCCGAAACGGACGAGGGGCCAGCAGCAGACCGAGTTGGTGACGCTCATGGTCACGGCCACGGCCGGATCGACGCGCGAGATCTCCTCCATGGCCAGGACGTAGGACAAGGTATCCATGCCCGCGCCGCCGTACTCCTCGGGCACCAGCATGCCGAGGAGGCCCAGCTCCCCCATCTCCTGGAAGATCTCCACCGGGAAGCGGTGCTCGCGGTCGCGCTGCTGCGCGCCGGGCTGGATACGCTCCTCGGCAAAGCGGCGGACCTGCTCCCGCAGAAGCTCCTGGTCCTCGGTAAGCCCGAAGTCGATGCCTTCGATGCCTTCCGAATTGGCGGGCGCGGCAGTTTCGGTGAGAAGAGCCATGGGTCAGGCCTTGTTGAGGACCCAGTCGGCGATCACCATCTTCTGGATCTCGCTGGTCCCTTCGTAGATCTCGGTGATGCGCGCGTCGCGGAAGTAGCGCTCGACGTTGTACTCCTTGGTGTAGCCGTAGCCGCCATGGATCTGGAGCGCCTTGTTGGTGACCCGCTGCGCCATCTCGGAGGCGAAGAGCTTGGCCTGCGCCGCCTCCAGGGAGTAGCGCTTCCCCTTGTCCTTGGTCCACGCGGCCTTCCAGGTGAGCAGGCGCGCGGCGTCGATCTCGGTGGACATGTCGGCCAGGTAGAACTGGATGGCCTGGAAGTCGGAGAGCTTCTGGTTGAACTGCTCGCGCTGCTGGGCGTAGACCAGCGCCTCCTCGAACGCGGCCTGGGCGATGCCCACGGCCTGCGCCGCGATGCCGATGCGCCCGCCGTCGAGCGTGGCCATGGCGACCTTGAATCCCTCTCCCTCTTCGCCGAGGCGGAAGCGGGCCGGGACGCGGCAGTCGTCAAAAGACAGCTCGGTGGTACCCGAGGCGTTGACGCCCAGCTTGAACTCGTGCGTGCCGTGGTGGTACCCCGGCGTGTCGGCGGGCACGATGAAGCAGGTGATGCCCTTGTGCTTCTTCTCCAGGTCGACGCTCGCGAAGACCAGGGCGATGTCGGCGTCGGTGCCGTTGGTGATGAACACCTTGTTGCCGTTGATCACATAGTCGTCGCCGTCGCGGCGGGCCGTGGCACGCAGGCCGGCGGGGTCGCTGCCGGCTCCGGGCTCGGTCAGGGCGAAGCAGCCGAGCTTACGGCCGGCGGCCAGCGGGGCCAGGAACTCCTTCTTCTGCTCCTCGGTGCCGAACTTCAGCAGCGGGCCGCAGACCAGGGAGTTGTTGACCGAGAGGATCACGCCGGAGGTGGCGCAGACGCGGCTGATCTCCTCGATGACGAGGGCGTAGGAGAGCGTATCCATGCCGGAGCCATCGTACTCCTCGGGGACGAAGACGCCGGCCAGCCCGAGCTCGCCCGCCTGGTCGAAGAAGGAGCGGGGGAACTCGCCGGTCTGGTCGATCTCCTTGGCCCGCGGCTTGGCAACCTCCTCGGCAAAGCGGCGGACGTTCTCGCGCAGAAGCTTCTGCTCTTCGGTGAGCTCGATATGCATGTCTTTCCTTTTGTTCCGGAGATGCCGGAGATAACCGGGCGGGGATGGAACGCGACCGCCGTCGCCGGATCGTAACAACCGTGCTCCCGGGGGGTCAAGGAAGCGGCGGGAGACGAAGGACGGGGAAGGGGTGAAGCGGGGCGCAGCATGCTGCGCCCCTACGGAACTAGCTCGGAGTTTCCGGGGGATCTTCCCCGTAGGTGGATTCGTACTCCATGTTGCCGTCCTTCTTGTGCACCTTGATCTGGCCGAGGTCCGCCTTCTGGGCGAGCGACCGGGCCTCGTTGACGGCCTCTTCCTTGGTGTCGAACTCCCTGCGGAAGGAAGCGTTCTCCTGCGATACGACCCACTTCTCCGCCGACGAGTTTGGCACCACGTGGTACACCGCTCTCTGTTTCTTCTGAGTGTCTGTCGCCATAACACCTCCT
>JANOCF010000328.1:0-1528 GCA_031412055.1 Holophagales bacterium
CCGGGCCAATATCGTCGGGGTGATGGACCTCCCGATGTTCCTGTGCTGAATGGTCGATCCCGAGCCCTCACCCCCCGACCCCCTCTCCCGCTCCTCCCGAGTCCCCCTCCCCGGGAGAGGGGGAGACCTGCAAAAGCCAAAGAAACAATGAGATGCCAGTGAGAGTTTGGGCCTGCTTTCAAGCCCAACGGTCAACCCTCTCTGCTGTAAGTCTCCCCCTCTCCCGGGGAGGGTGTGCCTGGGAGGAGCGGGAGAGGGGGCCGGGGGGTGAGGGCCTGCTATAGAATCCACCCGCCAGGAAACGGGATCAAACCTCGGAGGGCTCACCGCATGAAGAAGGGCACCAAGAACCACCTGTCGGGCCGCAGGATCGACCCCAAGCCGCTCACCGGCAAAGAGACCCTGGAAGAGGTGATCTCCCAGACATTCACCGCCTACAACGCGGGCCGGCTGCGCGAGGCCTGCGAGCTGCTCGTCCAGAAGATGCTCCAGCCCGACGTGACGCTGGGCATGAGCCTGTCCGGCGCTCTCACTCCGGCCGGCTACGGCAAGTCGTGCCTGGTGCCGCTGATCGAGGCCGGATGCCTGGACTGGATGATCTCCACCGGGGCCAATCTCTACCACGACACCCACCACGCCATCGGTCTCGCCCTCCACGCCGGCAGTCCCGCCTGGAACGACGTTGAGCTGCGCGAGGAAGGGGTCGTGCGGATCTACGACATCGTCTTCGACTATTCGGTGCTGCTCGAGACCGACAAGTTCTACCGCATGGTCATGCGCCTGCCGGAGTTCCAGAAGCCCATGGCCACGCCCGAGTTCCACTACCGGATCGGACGCTACGTGGCCGCCGTGGAGGAGAAGCTCGGCCTCGTCGGGACGTCGCTGATTGCTGCGGCCGACCGCCACGCGGTGCCGATCTTCACCTCGTCGCCGGGCGACAGCTCGATCGGCATGAACGTGGCCGAGCTCTCGCTGGAAGGGTCGAAGCTCATGTTCGACGTGAACGCGGACGTGAACCAGTCGGCCGCCATCGTCTGGCAGGCCAAGGAGGGGGGCGGCAAGAGCGCCTGCTGGATCGTGGGCGGAGGCAGCCCGAAGAACTTCCTGCTCCAGACCGAGCCGCAGATCCAGGAGGTCCTCGGCCTGTCGGAGGCCGGGCACGACTACTTCCTCCAGATCACGGACGCACGGCCCGACGTCGGCGGCCTCTCCGGCGCCACGCCCGGCGAGGCGGTCTCCTGGGGCAAGGTGGACCCGGACAAGCTGCCCGACGCGGTGGTGGTCTACACGGATTCGACGATCGCCCTGCCTCTGCTCACCCACTACATCCTCGCCAAGGGCACCCGCCGCACCCCCAAGCGCCTCTATGAGAAGCTGCCCGAGTTCATGGAGCTGCTGCGGCAGAACTTCGCGGAGAAGAAGGAGGAGCGGATCGCGGAGGGGATGTTCGAGATTTGACGTAGCCGAACAGCTTGCCCCCCGTTGATCCGATGTAGGGGCGCAGCATGCTGCGCCCTGGGCGGGGGGA
>JANOCF010000329.1:0-1588 GCA_031412055.1 Holophagales bacterium
GCTGTTCATCCCGCGCCGGGGCAACCCGTCCGACATACGCGAGACCCTCCAGGGGCTGCTGACCCGCAACGGCCTGACGGCGCAGGCCGTCGACTCCTCCTTCGAGATGAGGGGCATTCCGCTCGGCTCCAACGACGTCGAGGGCGTACGGCCGGTGCGGGTCGGGCTCGTGAGCGGCGCGGGTGTCGATCCCACCTCCTTCGGGTTCCTCTGGCACCTGCTGGACCAGGAGATCGGCGTACCCCACGACCGGCTGGACGTGGCGCAGCTCGGCCAGGTGGACCTCTCCGAGCTGGACGCCTTGATCCTGCCGAGCGGCGGCTACGAAGACTCCATCGGCAAGGGAGCGCGCGAGGCGCTGGACGCGTGGGTCAAGGCCGGGGGCGTGCTGGTGGCCATCGGAGACTCGATCGAGTGGCTCCAGAAGCACGAGATGACGTCCATCAAGAGCTGGCAGGCACCGGAGAAGAAGGACGACGCGCCCGAGGAAGATCCCGAGGGGGGCACCGAGACCGCGGTGGAGCGGAACCTCGGGAGCCGGCCGATCTTCACGCCGGGAGCGATCCTGGCCACCCGGATGGTCCCCAACCATCCGCTGACCCTGGGACTGCGCACCGCGCCGACGGTCCTCTACGAGGGCTCGACGGTTCTCCGCGCCACCGGCGACCCGCGCAAGGACGTGCTGGTGGCGGCGGACGAGGGTCCCGTCGTAGCCGGCTTCGCCTGGCCCGAAGCCGAGGAGCGCCTCGCGGGCTCGCTGCTGGTGGGCATGGAGACCCGCGGCAGCGGCGGCGTGGTCCTCTTCGCCCAGGACCCTGCCTTCCGTCTCTTCTGGCGGGCCACGACTCCGATCCTGCTCAACGCCGTGCTCTTCGGACCGAGCACCGGCGTGGGCGGACGGATGTAGGTTGAACCTGCGTGAGCAGTTGGGCCCGATCGACATCTACCTGCTCGATCAGGTGATGAAGGACCGGCTCGTGCCGGGCATGAGCCTCCTGGATGCCGGCTGCGGCGGCGGGCGCAACCTGGTCTACTTCCTCCGCAACGGGTTCCAGGTCTTCGGCGTGGACGAACATCCGGAGGCCGTGAGCCAGGTCCGCCATCTCGCCGCGCAGCTCGCGCCGGATCTTCCATCGTCGAATTTCCAGGTTTCCGATATCGCGGATATTGCGGACCTCCCCTTTCCGGACAAGAGCTTCGATGCCGTCATTTGCAGCGCGGTGCTCCACTTCGCGCGGGATGAGGCCCACTTCGACCGCATGCTCGACGCGATGTGGCGCGTCCTCAAGCCCGGTGGGCTCTTCTTCGCCAGGCTGGCCTCGACGATCGGGATCGAGGGCCGCGTGACGCCCATCCAGGGCCGGTGGTACCACCTTCCGGATGGATCGGAGCGCTTCCTCGTCGACGACGCCATGCTCACGCGGGCAGCTCACCGGCTCGGCGCGAGGTGGGCCGAGCCTCTGAAAACCACTCTCGTTCAAAACCAGAGATCGATGACGACCTGGGTCCTGTGGAAGAGCTGAGCCGGCCTATCGCCGTTGACCACAACCGCCAGGTCAGTGCATGATCAGTGCATGGCAGTCAAGAC
>JANOCF010000330.1:0-3800 GCA_031412055.1 Holophagales bacterium
TACCTGGGCGGGCTGCTCATCCTGCGCGTCGGGGAGAACCGGTTCCTCGGCAAGTTCACCGCCTTCGACATCATCCTGGGGTTCATCCTCGGCGGCATCCTGAGCCGCTCCATCAACGGCTCGGGCCCGCTCGTCCCTACCCTGGCGGCCACCGTCCTCCTGGTCGGCCTTCACTACCTGCTGGCGAAGGGAGCCTTCCACTCCCACCGCTTCGGCAAGGCGGTCAAGGGCAACGCCGAGCTGCTGGTGCGGGACGGCGAGATCCTGTGGGACGGCATGCGCCGCAAGAGCCTGAGCCAGCTCGACCTGGAGGAGGCTCTTCGCCTCCACGCCCACCTCGACAACTGCGACCAGGTCCAGGAGGCCCGGTTCGAGCGCAACGGCGACATCAGCGTAGTCAAGAAGAAAGGAGAGCCCAAGGTGGTCGAGGTGTCGGTCCGGGACGGGGTCCAGACCGTCCGCATCGAGATCGGCTGAACTCCTTCCGTTTCAAGAGCTTCCAAGGGGGACTTGAAACCCTGCGCGACAGGCACTAAAATTTTTCTGCGCCCGGATGTGTTACTTTCCTGGACAAGCATCCAGGGAGCATCCCACATTCCATCCAGGATGCAGGAGGAGATCAATGGCTACCGCCACCGAACAACCCGTTGAGACTTTGCAATTTCAGGCCGAGACGCGACAGCTCCTCGACCTGATGATCCACTCGCTGTACTCGAACAAGGAGATCTTCCTCCGCGAGCTGATCTCCAACGCCTCGGACGCCCTCGACCGGCTCCGCTTCGAGTCCCTGACCAAGCCCGAGCTGCTGGAAGGGGACGAGACGCTGGAGATCCGGCTGGAGGCGGACCGGAATGACCGGACGCTCACCATCTCCGACAACGGCATCGGCATGAGCCGCGACGAGGTGATCGCCAACATCGGCACGATCGCCAAGTCCGGCACCCGCGAGCTGGTCAAGAAGCTCAAGGAGAGCGGCTCGCAGAAGGAGATCCTGGAGTTCATCGGCCAGTTCGGCGTGGGCTTCTACTCGTCCTTCATGGTCTCCGACCGCGTCGAGCTGGTCACCCGCCGCGCCGGCGAGGAGACCGCCACGCGCTGGGTGTCCACCGGCGATGGCACCTACACCATCGAGCCCGGCGAGCGGGAGCTCCGCGGCACCACGATCAAGCTCTTCCTGAAGCCCGAGGACAAGGACAACGGCATGGACGAGTTCTCCGACCGCTGGGTGATCAGCCGCGTCGTCCGCCGCTACTCGGACTTCGTGAGCTATCCCATCAAGCTCACGGCCGAAAAGGACCCCGAGATCGAGGACATGGCCAAGGAGAAGGAGACCGGCGAAAAGCCCAAGATGCCCTTGGAGGAGAAGGTCCTCAACTCCATGAAGCCGATCTGGACCCGGCCCCACGCCGAGGTCACGCAGGACGAGTACAAGGAGTTCTACCGCCACATCTCGCACGACTGGAACGAGCCGATGAAGGTGATCTCGTTCCGCGCCGAGGGGCGGATCGAGTACCAGGCCCTGCTCTTCGTCCCGTCGCAGGCGCCGTACGACCTCTACTACGTCGCCTCCAAGCCGGGCCTGCAGCTCTACGTCAAGCGCATCCAGATCATGGAGCGCTGCGAGGAGCTGCTGCCGCAGTACCTGCGCTTCGCGCGCGGCGTGGTCGACTCGCCCGACCTGGCGCTCAACGTCTCCCGCGAGATGCTCCAGCAGGACCGGCACATCACGATGATCCGCAAGGGTCTCACCAAGAAGGTGCTGGACACGCTGGAGGAGATGAAGTCCAAGGAGTTCGACGAGTACCTGAAGTTCTGGAAGGAGTTCGGCCGCGCCATCAAGGAGGGCGTGAGCTCGGACTACGAGAACAAGGAGAAGCTGCTGGAGCTGCTGGTGTTCCAGTCCTCCCACGACCCGGAGAAGCTCACGTCGCTCAAGGAGTACGTGGAGCGGATGAAGGAGGACCAGAAGGAGATCTTCTACCTCCCCGGCGAGTCGCGGGAGCAGGTGGAGAACTCGCCGCACCTGGAGGCGTTCAAGGAGAAGGGCATCGAGGTCCTCTACCTGGTGGACACGGTGGACGAGCTGCTCACCCAGTCGCTCAACGAGTACGGCGGCAAGCGCCTGAAGTCGGTGGGCAAGGGCACGGTCAACCTCGGCAACGAGGAGGAGAAGAAGCAGACCGAGGAGGAGCTCAAGGCCAGGGAGGAGGAGCTGAAGCCGCTGCTCGACCTGCTTCAGAAGAAGCTCGACGAGCACGTCAAGCAGGTCCGCCTGACCAACCGGCTCACCACCTCGCCCGTCTGCCTGGTGGGCGCCGAGCACGACTACAGCCCGCAGCTCGAGAAGCTGCTCCAGAAGGGCAAGGGCGGCGGCCCCAAGCAGCGCCGCATCCTGGAGCTCAACCCCAAGCACGAGATCCTGGAGAAGCTGCAGGCGCGCTTCGACCAGGACCAGGCCGACCCGATCCTCGACCAGTACGCCGAGCTCCTGTTCGGCTACGGCGTGCTGGCGGAAGGCTCGGAGATGCCCGACCCGGTGAAGTTCAACCGGGCCGTGTCCGAGCTGATGACGAAGAGTCTGTAAGATGAAAGAAAGGGGGCGCAGCTTGCTGCGCCCCCTACCCCACCGCGACCTTCCTCTCTGATTCCCAGGTCAGGACCTTGCCGAAGCGCCGCTCCCGGCGCTGGAAGTCGCGCACGGCCTCGGCCAGGTCCTCGGCCCCGAACTCGGGCCACATGCGCTCCGTGAAGACCAGCTCCGCGTAGGCGCACTCCCAGAGCAGGAAGTCCGACAGCCGCTTCTCGCCGCCGGTGCGGATCAGCAGATCCACGTCCGGCACCGGTCCCTCCTGGTGAGGATCGGCGAGCAGGCGGGAGAAAGCTTCTCTCGATACCTCCATGCCGCCAATACCGTTCAACCGATGTGCTGCCCGGACGATGGCGTCCCGGGCCGAGTAGTCGATGGCGAGCCGCAGGAGGGCGACGTTGCCGCCCCGGGTCATCGACTCGGCCATCTCGATGGTCCGCACCAGCGTCGGGGACAGGCGGTCGCGGCGGCCGATGACCGAGATCCGCACCCCGTCCGAGGCGCAGCGGGCAGCCTCCCGGACCAGGTAGCGGCGGAAGAGGCGCATCAGCGCCCCGACCTCTTCGGGCGGCCGCTGCCAGTTGTCCGAGGAGAACGCGAACAGGGTCAGCGTCCCGATCCCCAGCGACCGGGCCGCCTCGACGGCTCTGCGCACCGCCTCGGCCCCGGCCACGTGGCCTGCCGTGCGCGGCCGGCCGCGGGACGTGGCCCAGCGGCCGTTGCCGTCCATGATGATCGCGACGTGCAGCCCTCGTGCTTGCATCTCCGTCTCCTCCTGGAACAAATTACTTTATGCGGCAAAGCGCACGGACGCAGAGCGGCGGCGCCCGGCGACTCGGCTCACGCTTCCCGGGTCGCGTGGATGATGGCTTCCATGTGGTCCAGGTAGCGCTGAAGAGCCTGCCGGCCGGGCTCGGCGAGCCGGTAGTCGGTCTTGGGCACCCGTCCCTCGAAGAACTTCTCGCAGGTGACGTAGCCGGCCTCCTCCAGCTTGCGGGCATGCACGCTGAGGTTGCCGTCCGTCGTCTGCAGCAGCTTCTTGAGGTCGTTGAAGCTCAGGTGGTCGTTGACCGCCAGGGCGCTGACGATCCCCAGGCGCATGCGCTCGTGGATCAGCCGGTCCAGGTCCAGGGCGGTCCGCGGGACCGGCTCGGAAGCTAGCGCGCCCGTCGCTCCAGAATCGCCAGGATTCACAGGCCCTCCTTCCTCGTCC
>JANOCF010000331.1:0-8954 GCA_031412055.1 Holophagales bacterium
GACTCCCTTGTGTCGAGAAACAGCATTCTCAGACAACGGTGTTCCGTAGACCGATATCGTGACACAGAAAAAAAGCGGGTGCGAAGGGCACCCGGAATCAACCCGCGAGAAGGGGGATGGCTCTAACCGTTCGGGTCCATCCCCCATCCGCTGTCGGGGCGCTCCTCCGAGGAGGTCGTCGAGCCGTTTGGGTCCATCTCCCATCCGCTGTCGGGAGACTCCTCCGAGGAGGAGGTCGAACCATCGGGGTCCATCCCCCATCCGCTTTCGGGAGACTCTCCCGTCGCGGGCGGCTCGGAAGAGAGAGCGGCCTGCAGGATCGCGACTCCGATGGGGGTGTGGGCAGCGAGCAGGCCCAAGGTCAGGAGGAAGAAGACGAGGCGGGGCATGGCGGCTTCCTTTCAGGACGGCTCCGGCTTCCGCGCCGTGGGTGGTCGGAAGGGGCTGTCCTGAAAGGGAAGGGTGCGTGAGACTCGACATTGGCCCCCGAACTTTGAACTGGGTCAGCGAGAGCGTGGCTCAACGCACTGGTCACTCGGATAGAATCTGGATATGGTTAGGGCCTAAGTCGGCTACCCAACTGGAAGGGCCATTAAGTCGGTGAGGAGTCTGCTATGGCTGAAGGACGTCTGCTTCGTAAGCTCATCAGAGCAGGTAGCCAAGCCGACGCAGAAGAATTCCGAACTGCGGCCGAGGAACTCATCCGGTTGGAGCGAGACAAGAATCATCATCTCCTTGCCAATGACTTAGAACGCATCCTCTACGGAGAGCGATCTTCGGCGGCACGACCTACGCCCAGAGTCCCGGACTCGCCAAAGGACAGGGAGCGCGGTCTCGCTCTACTTGAGTTTCGAGAGCCTGTGCGCGACCTGAACGAGATTGTGCTCTCGGATGAGAATCGATCCGCCCTACAGGAGTCTCTCCTGGAACAGAATAGGGCGGAGCTCCTGGGGAGCTATGGCCTAAGGCCGATTTCGCGGCTACTTTTCTGCGGTCCACCTGGTTGCGGAAAGACACTGGCTGCTGAAGTTTTGGCAACCGAGCTTGGGCTCCAACTCGCGACGGTTCGATTTGATGCCGTGGTGTCTTCCTTTCTGGGCGAGACAGCCTCTAATCTACGAAGGGTCTTCGACTTTCTCGCAACACAACGAGTCGTAGCGCTTTTCGATGAGTTCGATGCTATCGGGAAGGAGCGCGAAGATCCGACTGAGCACGGGGAGTTAAAAAGAGTTGTAAACTCTTTTCTTCAGATGGTTGACGCATACCGTGGTCCGAGTGTCCTCATTGCCGCTACGAATCACGAGCGCGTGCTTGATAAGGCGATCTGGCGACGCTTCGATGAGGTTCTCTTCTTTGACAAACCCAACCTAGAGCAAATCAGGCAACTCTTGCCTATTAAGCTCCGGGGTGTGCGCTATGATCTTCCTCTCGAAGACCCCGCATTCCTAAACCAGTTTACAGGCTTTACCCAAGCAGCCATCGAGCGGGTATTAATTCGTGCGATCAAGGCAATGGCTCTCAAAGGGAGACATTTTCTAACGATCGATCTCGTCACGGTAGCTCGGGAACGAGAGGATCGCCGTGCCGCTCTTCTTACGAAGATTTAGTAAAAAAAATTAGGATGCCAGATTCTCTCCGCCATCTTTCGCTGCCTCGGCTCGATCCGGTTAACCAGCGCCGAACGAGGCGTGCTGTCCCTCCTCGATCTATGCCAGACGACCCTCGTGCGCATGCTCGTAGGCTCAACGAAGCATTGGATCGAAGAATCGAAGCGTCTAGGGAGGAATCAGGTGCCTTCGATCCACGGCTGCTGATGAAGCTTGAGATCGAGGGTATTCAACCGGAAGATCTTGAGGCTATTCCTGGCCTGCGGTTAGTAAGCCAAGAGGGAAAATCTCTAGTTGTGCTCTTCGCCAATGATTCGGGTCTTGCCGAGTTCCGCCACAGACTCCGGCAAGTTGCTGCTGGCCGAAGGCCAGTTCGCCAAGATGTCCTCTTCGCGATTAAGGGGATTGATGGTTGGAATAAAGAGGATCGGAGGGGGGCGGCTCTCCGACGGGAAGGCCTACTCGCAGCTGCATCATTTATTATGGACATTGAACTCTGGCCTCTCGAGCACCCTCTCGACCGTCAGAGGATGATCCAATCATTTCGTTCGTGGTGCGGTGACCGTAGTATCGCTGTCTTAGACTTCCTTAACAGGGACACTATCGTTCTCTGTCGTGCTCGGTTGAATTCCGGCACTCTTGACGATCTCTTGAGCCACAGGGATGTCCGCATGGTGGACCTCCCCCCACGGTTCCAGCTAAATCTGGGATTGTTGGCCCTGGATCTACAATCCCTGCCAGAGATCCTTCCTCCTCGGGATGGTGTTCCGGGCATAGTTGTACTCGATAGCGGCTTAGCTACGAACCATCCTCTGCTCGCCCCTGCCGTAGGGGATGCCCAAAGTTTTGTACCTGGCCTAGGGGCCGAGGATGAACACGGGCACGGAACAATGGTCGGTGGTCTCGCTCTCTACGGTGATCTAGAAGCAACCGCAGGAGGCCGAGGCCTCTCACCTGTGCTGCGTCTCTTTAGCGGTCGGATCACTGATGGTCAGAACGAAAACAGCACCGGCTTCGTTGAACGTCATATCGAAGAGGCCGTTCAATACTTTGTCTCAAACTACGGCTGTAAGGTTTTCAACCTTTCGTTCGGCGATGCTAGAAGGCCATTCGAACACGGGCACGTTCGCGGATTGGCTGCCGTCCTTGATAGCCTTTCGCGGCAGTACGGAGTCTTGTTCGTAGTTTCGGCAGGCAATTTCACTGGGACCGAAGCTTCTCCCCAAGACATACGTGTCGAGTACCCCCACTACCTGCTCGCTGATGAAGCTCGCATCCTCGATCCCGCGCCAGCGCTCAACGTACTGACAGTTGGCAGCCTAGCCCGATATGAGATTCCAAGAATGGGCCAACGATTTCCGACTGATCCTGCCTATCAGGCAATCGCAAGAAAGGATCAACCCTCACCCTTTTCTCGGTCCGGACCGGGGCCAAATGGAGCCATAAAGCCGGAGGTAGTCGAGTATGGAGGAAACGAGTACGTAGATTTGCGTACTGGGCAGCACATAGCTAGGGGTTCGACTGAGCTCGGGGAAGTCGGGCTCAATCTGGATTTCACAGGTGGAAGACTTCTTTGTGTTGATTCGGGCACAAGCTTTGCCGCTCCTAAGGTCGCACATCTAGCCGGCCGTCTCCTCAGCGAGTATCCTGATGCTTCCCCGAATTTACTTCGAGCTCTGATCGTCTCCCATAGCAATCATCCAGAAGTATCCGTAGATCTCCTGGGTGGGGATGAAGATAACATTTATCGGCTGCTGGGCTACGGGCGGCCGGAGAGTGAGTCGGCGGTCTTTTCGAGCGAGCGGAAAGTGACGCTGATTCGCGAGGATCACCTGGGAGAAAACCAACACCATTTCTATAGTATCCCCCTGCCAGATGATTTCCTGCGGCCACCTGCCCGGAGATCGCGCAGAATTACGGTAGCCATCGCCCACACGCCCTTAGTACGTAGGACGAGGCTTGAGTACCGTGCTGGCTCGTTCCATTTTCGCATAGTCCGCCACGAGAGCCTGAGTGAAGTCGTCAGTACGTTCCGGCGAACGCCTCTGGAAAGTCGTGAGGTGCTAATTCCTGAGGCCGGAGACTTTCGCCCTACGGGGCAACGTCGGGGCAGGGGAACTGTTCAAGCCGCAAAGTGGGATATCCGGCAGGTCGATGCACGCTGGCAGGGACAGAACTTATTCCTGGTCGTTACCCGCACCGTCCCGAATTGGGCGCAAGGCCTTGCGCCTCAAGAGCCGTATGCCCTAGTGGTAGTTATTGAGGATCGATCTAACGAGCGGGTGAGGTATTACAGCCAAATATCTCAGAGGCTCCAAGTACCGCGCGTTCGCCTGTAGTCTTTTGGTGATGCTACCTGTTTAGTTCGCGAAAGGGTGCTCCGAGAAGGTGCCACCCAAACCAAGAAGAGGCGGGTGCGCCGAACTGCCTCAGGCCGTACGAGGCTCCGCTGCGCAGTCTTCAGGCCCTGAAAATCGTTCGAGCAAGGCTCCTTGCGAGGAGAAGCATTGCCATTTCGAGCTGTTCTCCGACGATCGAGTGCCTCAAATCTCCCCTATAGACACACCTCTCCCTGGCCGTTTGCGGGAGCAGCCAGGATGAGGTGTCTGTCGTCGTGGAGGAGACCGCAGAAGGCGCTATGGAGCTGGGCCTGGGCACACCTGCACAAAGGGGAGACCGGGCGGGAACGAGCCGACCGGGAAGCTGGCCGTCCGGTCTCCGTGCCTCAACTTCTCCGAAGCCTCCCGGAATGCCGCCACAAACTTCGCGTAGGCCTCCCAGAGCTCTCTTCTCGCGGCCTTGGTTGCCGCATGGAATCCGGGACTTGGAGACTTCTTTGTCTTGTTCGGCCACGTGTGGGGGTGTTGCCTCAGGATCGCAGCGGCTCCGAGCGGCTTGACCCCTGTGCGCTTGCACTCGGCCGCAGCTTCGGTCTCGATCTGTTGGATCAGCCCAGCCACCTGCTCCCGGTACTGCTCTGGTGAGAGATGCCGCCAGCAGGGCAGAGGCGAGAGAACGACCGTCTCCTGCTCGGTGTGTTCGTAGCGGGTGAAGCTTTCGCCTCGAAGGCGCGCGCCGTACTCCTTGGTGCGATCGAACCAGGTGCCGGTCAGGGCTTCGCCGTCCAGGACTGCCCGAGCCATATGGACTCCCGGCCAGTCACGAGGGCTCGCCACCAGCCCCTCCTTGCAGCCGTTGGCGAGGATGTACCGGAGGCGGTCGACTTGGGCGGCCTCCTCGTTGCTGATCACGATGGCGGTATAGCGTCGGGACCAGACCTTGTCCTTCCAGCCGCAGAGCCGGCAGACCTCCCGGGCGAGGTTGGACTGGAAGTACTCCATGAAGTCGGCCAGACGCTTGGCATCAGGAACCCGCAGGGTCAAGTGATAGTGGGTCGAGAGGAATACGAACCCCGAAATTTCGGCCGGGTACAGGCGCTGAGCCCGTCCGAGGACGCCGAGGATGATCTCGTTGAGGGCAGAGCACGGCCGGAGCAGGTACCGGCTCTGGATCGTCCGGCAACTGACCTCGACCAAGGCACCCTCTTCCGGGATGAAGCGCACACGTCTCCCCATTTGCCCCTATAAGAGACGTAATCCAGAGTGAAATGTCCTTCATTGAAATACTGCAGTGTGCGGCTGGCGCCTGAGAAGCACTGCCATTCCGAGGTGTTCTCTGAGGATCCGTGGGGAGCCCCGGCCGGGAAATTGGCCGGGCTCCCCGATTGGCGGTCACTATTCGGGTATCTGCTGGGGTGCGGTCAGGGTCAGGAGCGCTGCGAGGCTGGCCATCCGGTCCTCCAGCGCCGCTATCCTCTCCCTCGCCTTCAGCAACTCGGCCGTGAGCCCGAGAATCTCACCGGAGGCCGGAACCTCCGCGTCCTCCTGATTCTCTTGCTTGGATGTGTCATCGAGGTCTCGTATCAATGCGAGCCGTTCCCCGGATAGCCGCTCAACCACTCTGATCAACCGCAGCATGTCGACGCTGATTTTCTCATTCAACGTCTGATTCTCGCTGTAGTAGCTCCATGCCAGGGGCTCGCTGGGTTCCATCATGCTGAAGTTGTGAGGCGAAAGCGTGGTCACGTTGAGGCTCGCATCCATCACTCTCAACTCTCCAGACTGGGACCAGAGCTGGATACCCTGGTAGGCGCTCGGTGACGTGATCGGCGCGGAGCCATCCTTGATAGACAGCACATACTTGCCCTGGGTTCCAATCTCCTGGTTGCCCACAGACAGGTGGCCGATGGCAACGTTCCCGTCGAGGACGGCGGCCATGTTCGCATGTCCGTTCGCGGGGGTATTCCCGTTCACCGTGCGAACCCAGATCCCAACGTCGTCTTTGAAACCTCCCAGCGGACCGGCATTCTGGACTTCGATGCCAACGCGGTGGCCATTCAACACGCTGGAGGAGGTGTGTACCCTCAGCCCGAACTGGTCACCGCTCGAAGCCGGTACGCTCTGCACGATCTGCATCTTGCCCAACGGGCTGGCGGTCCCAACGCCAACGTTATCCGTCAAGTCGAAGGGATACATGCTGCCGCCGGAGCGCAACCAGTCTTCCGCAGGATCGCCTGACCCAGGGATGGGACCAAACGTGCCGTTGCCAAGGAGGACCGTGTTCGTGTTGTTGGGCATGGCCAGCGAGCCCAGGACACCCTTCGGATTGGCGGTGACAAGGGTCAGGTTTCCCGTGCTCGCGAGGTCCTCGACCCGCACCTTCCCGTTGACGTCGAGGACAGGCGCGGGAGTAACCGGCGCGTGGAAAGTGCCCACATCGGGAGTGTTGGTACCGACGCCGACGCTGCCATTGCTGAGAATGGTCACCTTTTCCGTTTCGTTGGGGCCTGTGGTCGTGGTAAAGCGGATCGCGCCTTGGTTTCCATTCCGTGCAGCAAGAATCAGGTCTTCTGTTCCACTCCCATCGGCTCTTATGACTGCATCGCCTGGAGTCGCAATCGCTGAGTAGAATCCTGCTGCGGTCGCTACGGACATTTGAAGCTTGGCAGAGTTGGAGATGATGTCGAGAGAGGGAAATATGGGGTCGAAAATCGTGACCTTGGAGCCAGTAGTGACCGCTTTGGTTCCGATACCGACCTTGATTTTTGCGAACGGTATCGGTGCTGAGTTGCCGTTGTCTCCGCCGATGTAGAGCTCGTTGGTTTTGCCAGGCGCGGCAGGCGGAGCTGAGTCCACGGTAATGCTGTTCGTAAGGCTGTTGAATGAGATCGACCGGCCACGGATCGAGCCCTCGGCATGAACGCGGTCCTCCACTTTGTCGCCAGTCGAGCCACCTGGAAGATCCTCTGCGAGCGTGATCCAGCTTGCGGGGGCATAGTAGCCGTTGATATCGATTATGAGGTCGGCGGGATTGCTGGCGTAGGCGTCTACATTGCCTGTTCCAGCCGGAATGATGGTTGTATTGTCAGCGATGAAGCCGTGCATCGAGCTCAAGGTCATGGCCAGAGGACGGGGCTGCTCCGTAGGGTAGACCTTGATGAAACCAAGGGGTCCCCGGGGAACCGCGGTAACTCTCAATGAATAGGCCTGGGCGATGGACGGTATAGCGCAGGTGGTGCTGGCTTGCAAGGGAAAGGTCCGGCTGGTTGAACCTGCAAGGCTCGGTGGCCCGAATTCGCCGGTGAATCCCTGGCCATCCCGCGTATCCACCACCCGGCAGGGCGTGATTCCCACGAGAGTCAGAAGGATCGGAGGAGAGGTGTCGTCATCCGCCCGCATGGCATTCAAAGAATGGATTTCTGCCGGTGCCGGCTGCCAGTAAAGCGGGGCTTGCCAGTTCTTGAGGGGGGCCCTATCGCGCTCTGTCTGCGCAGTCAGCGCTGCCGGCAAGAGGATCACGACGGCAACAGCACGGCACAGTTTCTTCATATTCATGGGATCTCCTTTTATGACTGCATGTCGCTTAAGGAGACGCACGGGACTGGCCGACTACCTCAGGTGGTGACTGGTAGAGGCCTGGGAGGCAGGGAAGGTGCGGCGGCGGTGCTCCCGGTATTGCTCTGGTGAGAGACGCCGCCAGCAGGGCAGAGGTCAGGGCTTGGGCACTTCGGCCTGGCGCGCGAGGATCGCTTCGAGTTTCTGAAGACGCTCTCCTTGCTCGGCGAGGAGCTGCTTCTGCTGGTCAAGCTCAGCGCGTTGCCGGTCTGCCAAATCGCGGAGCGTCCCGACCTCGGCCTCCTGTCGCTGCACCTCGGTCAAGAGCATCATGCTAACGACGTTGTAGCGCACGGTCTGCCCCAATAGGTGCCAGGCGCTCATTGAAGACTTCCAGTGAAGGACATTTCCCTCTGGGGTCAAGTCCAACCTCGCTGGGAGATCAACCGGCTGGTCGGATGGGAGGGCATCGTCTGCTCTAGACATTTCGACGCCATCCTGATCAGCGACGAGGAGGCGGCTCAAGTGGAGCGCCTCCGCTACATCCTGAGCCACGGTTGCAAAGAGGGTCTGGTCGAACGCCTCCACCAGTGGCCCGGGGTGCACATGGTCGGGGCGATCCTGACTGGGGAGCCGCTGACGGGTACCTGGTTCAACCACACCAGGGAGTACTCGGCGAGGCTTCAGCGTCGGGGAGAAAAGGTCGACCCCCAGGCGTACGCCCCGGAGTAGAGTAGGTGCCACGCGCTTGTTAGGGAGCAGCAGCTTCGCGCTCGCCGCTGTTCTTCTCTCTGTCTAACAAGCGCTAACTAACTAGCGCGTGGCCCCTACTTCGGGGCACACACGAACTCTTAGTTCGCGATCTAGTTGCAGTAGCCGCAGGTCTGGCGCGGAGGTATATAGCAGAGTGAGCCGGGACCCCACTCCTCCTCGCACTGCCAATTGGACACGCAAGGACAGGACGCCCCGAAGACGAAGCTCGGCTCCTGGATGAGCAGGTCTGGCAACTCGGCCTTCAGCCCGGCATCTTTCGCGGGCTCAGCCGGGTTGGCCACGGACGGCTCGGCCTGAGGCACGACAGGGATGTCCTTTGCCACTTCCAGCCCATAGAGAGGCATGGAGAGGGTGGCAACTGCGACCATCAGCAGAAGCGTCCAGGACAGGCTGCTCTTCTTCATCAGTTCGCTCTTCATCAGTTTTCCTTTCCGACTCACGGAGGGCGGCCAATTCTCTGGCCGGTGAGCCATTCAAGGCATTCTGAATTACTCTGGGCCATCTGTCTACAAAGGGGCGGCCGGCCGGGCAACTGGCCAGGTCTACCCGATTGTTAAGCAATCGACCTTACGGAAGAGGCGCAGTTGGACGCGGGGCAGAGACACCTACCGGCGCTATTCAAGTTGCGCGCAGTACGGGTCCGTCTATTGCATGAATTCTGCAGAAGGTGGCCGTGAAC
>JANOCF010000332.1:0-2230 GCA_031412055.1 Holophagales bacterium
TGGGACGGCTTCCGCTGCCTGGCGTTCCGCAAGAGCGACCAGGTTCTTCTCCAGTCCAAGGCCGGCCAGCCGCTGGGACGCTACTTCCCGGAGCTGGTCGAGGCCCTGGGCAAGCTCCCGGTCAAGACCTTCGTGATGGACGGCGAGATCGTCATCCGGGTCGACGGGAATCTCTCCTTCGACGACCTGCTGCAACGCATCCACCCCGCCGAGAGCCGCATCCGCAAGCTGTCCAGGGAGACGCCGGCCAGCCTGTTCGTCTTCGACCTGCTGGTGGACGACCGCGGGCGCTCGCTGACCGAGCTGCCTCTGGAAGAGCGGCGCCAGCGCCTGGAAGCGATTTTCAGCAAGATCCCCGAAGGCGGATCGGCGGTCCTCTCGCCGGCGACCCCGGAGCGCAAGGCCGCCGAAGGGTGGATCCGCGACCTGGGCGGCTCCGGCCTGGACGGCATCGTGGCCAAGCGGCTGGACGAGCCCTATCACTCGGGCGAGCGGGCCGGCATGGTCAAGGTCAAGCGGATGCGCACGGCCGACTGCGTGGTCGGCGGCTTCCGCTGGGCGCAGAAAGCGCAGGAAGGAAAACAACTTGTCGGGTCGCTGCTCCTCGGCGTCTATGACGACGAGGGCCGGCTCGACCACATCGGCTTCAGCTCCAGCTTCAGCGCGGAAGAAAAGAAGGAGCTGGAGGCGGTGCTCAAGCCCCACATGGGTGGAAGTGGCTTTACGGGCAAGGCGCCGGGCGGACCGAGCCGCTGGAGCCAGGGACGGTCCACCGAGTGGGTGCCGCTCGATCCGGTACTGGTCTGCGAGGTGCGCTTCGACCACTTCTCCGGCGGACGCTTCCGCCACGGCACCAGGTTCCTGCGCTGGCGCCCGGACAAGAAGCCCGAGGCCTGCACCTACGACCAGGTCCGGCCGAAGCGCGAGGCCGGAGCGCTGAAGCGGCTCGGCGTCAGTTGACCCCTCACCGGCGCGGAGTGATCCGCAGGTCCGGCTCGGGCTTGGGCGGGTCGAAGTCCATCCGCAGCTTCGGGTCGGTCGTCCTCCAGCTCCGGACCAGGTTCATCAGGTCCGCCGTCGCCTGCAGCGCCTGGGCTTTCCAGCGCAGGGTCCGCCGGTAGGGTCTCTGCTGCGCATCGTGATCGGCCAGGAACCGGTCATAGCCGCCGGAGTAGATCTGCTCCATGCGGTCGAGCTTGTCCTGGAGCTGGGACACGGCGGTCAGGTAGCGGGTCCAGCGGTGGCCGTCCCAGTCGACCGTCTGGAGCGCCTGGCCCGCGGCCTGGCCTCGGGCGGTGAGCGCGGCGATCCGATCCTCGGGCATGGTCAGGTTCATCCCACCCTCGTCCGGCGTCAGGTGGACATGCACCACCCGGTCGCGGTAGCCGGGCAGGCGCATCTGGGTGTTGTCCACCCAGTTCTGCATGGTGCCGACGATCGCGCCGACGAAGGAGAGGATGCCGTCGATGGCCGTCCAGGTCGGCCGGATCTCCTGCCCGGCCGCGGTGGGAAACCGCACGTTGTTGCTCTCGTCGCGCTCGTCCTTGGGGTGGTCCGGGTGGAACGGCCGGAGGTTGATCCCGAAGGTCGGGCGCGACGGCAGGAGCCCGTCGAAGAAGTGGACCGGGAAGTTGCTGCCGATGCCGCCGTCGGAGAACCAGCAGCGGCCCAGCTCCGGACCCCAATCGTCGTTCTTGAGCTCCTGGTTCCGCTTCAACGACCAGTCGATGGCGTAGAGCGGGATGGCGCTGATGAGCACCGGGAAGCTCAGGCTCATCCGGGCGGCCATCACCACGGGCACGTTGGCCGGGTCCGGCAGGGGACGGTACGGCGTGTCCCGGACGATCCGGCGGATGAACTCCCTTTCCCTGTCGTCCCGCGGCTCGAACGGGTTGGCCTCCAGCCAGCGCACGACGCGCTCGGGGAAGAAGCTGGCCAGCTCTCCGGGGTGGAAGAAGAACTCCCGGCTGGAGAGCGGGAGACGAACCGGCCGGCCATGGGTGAGGTTGGTGGTCATCACCTCCAGGTTGACCTTCCTTCGTCCGGCCTCTTCCTCCAGCTCTTTCATCTCCTCGGGCGTGCCCGGACCCCAGAGATCGCCGAACGTGAGCGGGTCGCCACTCTGCTTGCCGGCAATCTCATCCAGGAGGTCGGCCATCCACGGGGTCAGGGCAGGCACGCGGGAGGTCTGGTGTTCCGGCATGCCGCTGCACATGCCGAACGCGTTGCG
>JANOCF010000333.1:0-5602 GCA_031412055.1 Holophagales bacterium
CCCACCCTGGACAAGCTCGGCATGCCCGCCGAGCTGCACAACGTGGCCAAGCTCAAGAACGGCATCGTCCTGGTCACCGGCCCCACCGGCTCGGGCAAGTCCACGACGCTCGCGGCGATCATCAACCAGATCAACCACGAGCAGGCCTACCACATCATCACAATCGAGGACCCGGTGGAGTACATGCATCGGCATATCAAATCCACGGTCAACCAGCGCGAGGTGGGCTCGGACACGAAGTCGTTCGCCCTGGCCCTGCGCGCTGCCCTGCGCCAGGCTCCCAAGGTCATCCTGATCGGCGAGATGCGCGACCTGGAGACGATCGAGACGGCCATGGAGGCCGCCGAGACCGGGCACCTCGTGCTCTCGACTCTGCACACGATCGACGCCGCCAAGACGATCGACCGCATCATCGGCGTCTTCCCCAAGGACCAGGAGGCCCAGGTCCGCACCCGTTTCGCCCAGTCGTTCCGGTATGTCATCTCCCAGCGTCTCGTGCCCAAGGCGGCGGGCGGGCGCGCGGCCGTGCTGGAGATCCTGAAGTCGACGAACCGGACCCGCGACTACATCCTCAAGGGGGAGAATGAGGGCCGCTCGCTGCTCGATGCCATGCACGACGGCAGCATCGACGGCATGCAGACGTTCGACGACGAGCTTGAGAAGCTGTGGGAGAAGGGCACGATCGGCAAGGACATCGCCCTCGCCTACGCGACCAATCCCACCAACCTCGCCCTGCGCCTGGTGGACGGCCTCCCGCCCGACGCCCCCAGGGCCGAGGCCGAGGAAGGGTCCCTGCTTTCGATGCTGGAGGATTAGATGATCCGGATCCACTGCAACGCCTGCAATCGCCCGATCCTCGTGGACGAGACCAAGCTCCCGATGCGGGAGGTGACCTTCCCGTGCCCGGCCTGCAAGACGTCGCTGAACGTCGACCGCCGGACGCTGGGCCAGGGAGCGGTGATTACGCCGAGCCCAGCCCCCGCGGCGTCCACGGCGTCCACGGCGTCTGCTGCGCCTTCGCCAGCCTCCCCTCGGCCCGCCAACCCGCTGCCACCACCCCAGTCGTCGGCGCCGCCCCCGGAGGAGGACGCGATCCTGGAGGACGACCTGGCCGCCAAGGCGTTGATCGTCGGGGTCGACAGCCCCGTGGCGCGCCAGGCCGCCGAGTCGCTGGGCTTCCAACCGGTCCACCTGCCGACCGTGGAGGCCTGCCGCGACTACTTCATGCAGGAGTACCCGCCGGTGGTCTTCCTCTGTCCGGCCCAGCTCACCCGGCCGCCCCTGGAGGACATGGCGCCCATGACCAACATCGGCCCGGGGGACCGCCGCCGCAGCTTCTTCATCCTGCTCGCGGACGGCCTGCGGACGCTGGACGGCAACGCGGCTTTCTTCTACAACGTAAACCTGGTGGTGGCGAACAAGGACGTGGGATCGATCCAGCAGATCTACCGCGACGCCGAGTCCTTCCATCGCCGGATGTACCATAGCTACTGGGCAATTCAGAGGGAGGTAACGGCATGAGACGGATGGTTTGCTCAATCCTGCTGATCCTGCTGCCGGTCCTGGCCGCGGCCCAGGACTCCCAGCCCCCTCAGGATGCCGTCAAGATCGCCGACGAGGTCCGCGCCGCCGACTCGAAGCGCATCGCGGCCATGGTGCGGGGCGACATGACGGAATTGAGCACGCTGCTCGCCGAGGAGCTGACCTACACCCACAGCTCGGGCCAGGTGGAGAGCCGGGAACAGTTCATGGCGTCGATCTCCGCGGGGAAGCTGGACTATCAGTCCATCGAGCGGACCGAGGATCAGGTCCGTGTCTACGGCAACACGGCCGTGGTCTCCGGCCGCGCCGACATGAAGGTCAAGGCCCAGGGGAACGATCTGGCCTTCGCGTCCCGGTTCACGTCTGTCTGGGTGAAGGGGGAGAAGGGTTGGCGGATGGTCGCGTGGCAGTCCACCCGCCTGCCCTGACGATCCCGGTCGATGGCCTTCGATCTGCTGCCCCATCTCTGGACCCTCGGACCCCGGCTCCGTCACGCGGTCCGGCCGCGCCCGTCTCCCAGGTCGACGCCCTGGGAGTCGGTGGTGGAAGACCCGAAGATCGGTCCGGTCCGGTTGACCGGGAGGCTGCGGGAGTTGCCCGGCGACGAGCTTCTCGTCCTGGTCCACGGTCTCGGGGGCAGCACCGACAGCCACTACATGCTCAAGGGGGCTGAGGCGGCCGAGGCGGCGGGGCTCTCCTGCCTGCGCATGAACCTGAGGGGGGCGGACCGGAAGGGCGAGGACTTCTACCACGCGGGTCTGACTCCGGACCTCCACGCCGCTCTCGCCAGCCCGGAGGCCGCCCGCTACCGGCGGATCTACGTGCTCGGCTACTCGCTGGGCGGGCACGTGGTCCTGCGGGTGGGCACCGAGCCCGCGGACCCGCGCCTGGTTGCCGTAGCCGCTGTCTGCTCGCCCGTGGATCTGGCCCGCTCAGCGGCCGAGATCGACGCGCCCGGTCTCGGACTCTATCGCCGGTATCTGCTGAGGAGCCTGGCGGACATCTATCGCGAGGTGGCGGCCCGCCGGCCGGTGCCTTTTCCCGTGGAGAAGGCCGGGAAGATCCGCTTCATCCGGGAGTGGGACGACAAGGTCGTCGCTCCCCGGCACGGCTTCGCGGACGCTGCCGACTACTACACGCGGGCGAGCGTGGCGCCGCTCCTGTCAGCCCTGAAGGTGCCGGCGCTGCTCCTGAACTCGGAGTGCGATCCCATGGTGCCGGCGCGGGCCGTCCGTCCGGCGCTTGAGGGGGCGTCGCCTCTGCTCAAGGTCGCCTGGGCGAGGGGAGGACACGTGGCCTTACCCCGGACCTTGAACGCCGGGCTGGGGGAAGGGATCGGGCAGGACGCCCAGGTGATCAATTGGGTCCGAAGTCACCCGTGAAAGATCTCGGCCAACCGCTCGATGCCGTCCACCAGGCGCGGTCCCGGACGGCTGAAGCAGCCGTTGGCATCCACGGGGTAGACGCGCCTCTCGCGGACGGCGCGTAGCTCCTTCCACTCGGAACGATCGTCGAGCAAGGCTAACTGGGCCGCGGCGCCGGCCTCGTCATAGCCGCAGGGCATGACGACGAGGATGTCCGGATCGGCCTCCTGGAGCTGCTCCCAGGTCAGCCGGGCGGAGTGGTCTCCCGGCTTCGCGAAGACGTCGATCCCGCCGGCGATCTCCACCATCTCGGGAACCCAGTGGCCGCCCGCGAACGGGGGATCGAGCCACTCGAGCGCTGCTACCCGGGGCCGAGGCCTGCCCTGGACGCGGGCGCGAACGGCGTCGAGGCGTTGCTCCAGCTCTTGAAGGAGCGCCTCCGCCTCGCCAAGCCGGCCGGTGACCTCGCCGACACGGCGGATGTCGGCCAGGACATCCCCGAGCGTCTTCGGGTCGAGGGACAGCAGATCGGGGCAGCGGGGCAGCGGCTGGACAGCGCCTTCCACCTGCGCGGTGCTGACGGCGCAGACCGGGCAGAGCTGCTGGGTCACGATGAGATCGGGGGCCAGCTCGGCGATGCGGGCCTCGTCCAGCGTGTAGAGGCTCTCGCCGCTGCCCACCTGGGCCGCGACCGCCTTGTCGATCTCGGAGGAGGTCATCCCCGAAGTCAGGGCGCTGCCGGTGAGGATGGGCCGTGTCCGGGCCTCGGGAGGGAAGTCACACTCATGGCTGACCCCAACGACGAGGTCGCCCGCGCCGACCGCGAAGAGGATCTCGGTGCCGTTGGGGACGAGGGAGACGATACGCATGGCCGGGAGTATAGTAGGCCCATGGCGAGAGAGCCCCACGATCTCCTGGAAGATGTCCCCGTTGCGGACTTGCGGACCCGAATGGAGGGTGTTCTCGAGCAGATCCGGAGCACTCGGCGCCCGGTCGTCGTGACGCAGGAGGGGAAGGGAGCGGCAGTGCTCGTCGATCTTGAGAGCTATCGCTCCCTGCTTGATGAAATCGAGTTCCTCAAGGATGCCCACCGCGGCCTGGCAGACATCGAGGCCGGCCGGGTCACCTCTCATGAAGAGGCGATGGCTCGCCTCCTGGACCGTTACCAGTAATTGCCTTACCAGATCGTCTGGTCCGATTCCGCTTTGGAGCGGATTCAGGAGTTCCTCGATTTCATCAGGGAAGAGGATCCGGCTGCGGCCCGGCGCGTGGTTGAGGACCTTCGTGATCGGGTGCGGGCCTTGGCGGATCTTCCGCGCCTGGGACGCCCGCTGGCGGCCGACGTGGACCCCGGCTTGAGGCGCCTCGCGCTCGGGAATTACGTGCTCCTCTACAGAATCCATGAGGCGTCGCAGACGGTTGCGATCGCTTCGATCCGTCACTTCCGCCAGCGGCCCCTTGCCGGAGAGGAGGTTTGATTCTCATGAATATCCGGATCGCGCTTCTGGCTCTCCTCTTTCCCTTCGCTGTGCTGGCCCAGGCGCCCCGCGTCGTCGTCCTCGGAACCGCCCAGGATGGCGGCATGCCCCATACCGGCTGCGAGCACGCGGCCTGCGCGGCCGCTCGGAAGGACCCGAAGCTCGCCCGCCGGGTGGCGAGCCTGGCCATCCACGTTCCGGCCAGCGGGCGCACCTTTCTGGTAGACGCTACCCCGGATCTCCCGGCCCAGATCCAGAAGGTTCACACCTTCCGCCCCTTCCCTGAAGGGAAGACCGACCGTGCCCCCTTTGACGGCGTGCTCCTCACCCATGCTCACCTCGGCCACTACGTGGGGCTCGCCCACTTCGGCTTCGAGAGCCTGAACACCAAGGACCTCCCCGTTCACGTGTCGCCGCGCATGGCCGAGTACCTGCGGACCAACGGTCCCTGGAGCCAGCTCGTCCGGCTGGGGAACGTGAAGCTTCAGGAGTTCCAGCCCGGAGGGTGGTTTTCCCTGGGAGACGGGATTTCGGTCAAGCCTTTCGCGGTGCCGCACCGGGATCTGTGCGGTACCTTTCTGCCACATCAAGCTCCGGGCGCGGAAGCCTGACCCGCCTCGCTATCCCGCCGCTCCGAGTACCCTCGGAGAACACCTGAGGCGGCGGCGCATGGATCTGGGCCTTCTCCAAGAAGAGGTCGCTCGAACCTTCGGTCTAAGGACGCACACGATTCGGCTCTGGGAACTCGACCTTCATCGCCCCGCAGCCAAGTACCTGCCGGCCATCATTCGTTTCCTCGGCTACGACCCAGTGCCGGAGGTGACGTCCCTTCCTAAGCGCCTCAAGGAGGCGAGACGCCGGCTCGGCGTCTCACAGCGGGAGCTGGCGCGACGATTCGAGATCGACCCCAAGACGGTCGGCAGGTGGGAAGCAGGAGGAGAGAGGCGGAGAGGGCGATCGCCGACACTGCCGGACTGGCGACGCGAAGGTGGGCAGAACGGGTCATGGCAAGACGGTCCGGGGAGGGAGCGGGCACGGGTGCGGATGGTAGTGCCGCCGACCGGCCCGACGGCGTCGATCCCGACGAGGATGCAGGGGCAGCAACCGAAGGCACAGAACCCGTCGACGACGTGCGCGGCGGGGTGGTCGAGGCCGCCTCGCAGGGCGAGCGCTTCGACCGGGTCCTCGCCGCCCTGGTGCCCGAGTTCTCGCGCAGCC
>JANOCF010000334.1:0-10960 GCA_031412055.1 Holophagales bacterium
TACCATCCGCCGGCGATGGTGGCCCGGCTGCTGGGGCAAGGGGCCCTCGACATCGGTCTGATCCCGTCCGTCGAGGTTCAGCGCATGCCCGGCCTGAGGGTCCTGCCCGACCTCTGTGTCGCTTCGCGGCATGAGGTGCGCAGTGTGCTCCTGGTCTCGCGGGGTCCCATGGAAGAGGTGCGCCGGGTGGCTCTGGACCAGAACAGCCGCACGTCGGTGGCCCTGCTCCGGATCCTCATGCAGGAGCGCTGGGGCATCAACCCCGAGTACGTGCACGAGCGGCCGGACCCGGAACGGATGCTGTCGGAGGCCGACGCGGCGCTGCTGATCGGAGACCCGGCCCTCAAGGTCGAGCGGGATAAGTACCAGGTGTGGGACCTGGCGGCCGAGTGGAACGCGCTCACCGGGCTGCCTTTCGTCTTCGCGGTGTGGGCCGTCCGCGCGGAAGTCGACCTGCCCGATCTACCCTTCTACTTCAAGAGCAGCCTGCGCTACGGCCTGTCCTCGGTGGACATCCTGGCGCGGGAGGCGGCATCCGAGCTGGGGCTGGACAGCTCCGAGGTCCGCTCGTACCTGACCGACAACCTGAGCTACTTCATGCGCAGCGAGGAGCTCGCGGGCCTGGAGGAGTTCTATCGCCGGGCGCACGCGCACGGCCTGATCCTCGAACCCAAGCCTCTGGAGTTTTGGGAGTGATAGAGTTGTAAGGCCATGAATCTGCAACCTTCCGGACGCCCTGTCTCGCAGATCCTCGACGACGCCCTTGCCGGCCGCCGCATCTCGGCCGGCGACGCTCATACCCTGCTGCTGGAGGGAGACCTCCTGGAGCTGGGGATGGCGGCGAGCGAGGTACGGAACCGCTTCAACGATCCGGGCGCCGCGACCTACAACGTCGACCGGAACATCAACTACACGAACATCTGCGTGTACAAGTGCCGGTTCTGCGCCTTCTACCGTGAGCCCGGCGACCCGGAAGGGTATCTCCTGCCGCACGAGGAGATCGGGCGCAAGGTCGAGGAGACGATCGCGCTCAACGGCACGGGCATCCTGATGCAGGGCGGGGTCCATCCGGACCTGCCGCTCTCGTACTACGAGGACCTGCTGCGCTACCTGCGATCCAACTACCCGTCGGTCCACGTGCACGCGTTCTCGCCGCCGGAGGTCAAGTTCATCGCCCGCAAGGAGCGCATGAGCTTCTTCGACGTGATCGCCCGCCTCAAGGAGGCCGGCCTCATGTCGATCCCGGGCGGCGGCGCCGAGATCCTGTCGAACGACATCCGCAAGGACGTGCTGGCCTACCCCAAGTGCTCGGCCGAGGAGTGGATCGACATCATGCGCCAGGCCCACCACAACGGCCTGCGCACGTCCGCGACCATGATGTACGGCATGGGCGAGCCGATCGTGGACCGGGTGGAGCACTTCCAGCGGGTGCGCGACCTCCAGGACGAGACCGGCGGCTTCACGGCCTTCATCTCCTGGACCTTCCAGCACGAGCACACCGACATGCCGGACGTGCCCGAGACCTATGCCGAGGAGTACCTGCGGACCTTGGCGGTATCGCGCCTCTTCCTCGACAACATCGTCCACTTCCAGACGAGCTGGGTGACGCAGGGCAAGAAGATCGGCCAGGCGGCGCTCGCCTTCGGGGCGGACGACATGGGCTCGATCATGATCGAGGAGAACGTGGTCTCCTCGGCGGGCACGAGCTACCGGATGAGCCAGGACGAGATGGAGCATCTGATCCGCTCGGCCGGGTACATGCCGAAGCAGCGGACCAACCTTTACGAGCGCATCGTTACCCGCGACGACACCGCCGGGCTGGCGCGGCAGTACCGCCACTCGCTGACCCCCCAGAACCGGGACCTGGTCTCCTCGGCGCTGCTGCCGGTTATTGGGTAGAAGCGGGGTAGAAGCGGGGTAGCTACTCCCAGGGGATGTCGGGCATCCGCAGCCGCTCGACCTCCCCGCCGTCTCCCAGCACGGAGGACTGGAGGATCTCTTCCACATCCTCGACCGTCACTCCCCGGTACCACAGGTTGTAGGGCCAGACCGTCACAGTGATCCCCTGGCTGCAGTGCTTGAGGCAGCCGGTGCGGACGACCATGACCCGGTCGCGGATGCCGAGCTGCTTCACACGGTCTTTGAAGCCGTGGTAGACGTCCATGGCTCCGCGGGGACCGCAGCTCGGTTTGGCGCTTCCGGCCGGGCGCTCGTTGGTGCAGACGAGGATCTGGATCTGGGGCTTGGCCATGACCGGGATGATAGCGGATAGAATGACCGCATTCCGATGGCAAACCGACCCGCCCTCGCCCTGCTGGCGCTCGCTTCGCTGGCCACCCTGATCGGCTCGTGCTGGGGATCCGCGTGGCTTTCGGCTCTGGGAGGAGCGCTGTTCCCGGTAGCCCTCATCGCCTTGGGAGCGGCCCGCGAGGGACGTCTCGGTCCTTTGAAGCTCCCTCTGTTGCTCCTTGCGCTGATCCTCACCGGAGTGCTCGCCACTCTCCTGCTCCTGCCGGACGGCGGACCCGACGCCGGACCCCTGCCGCTGGGTACGGTGCTGATGCTCTTTGTTCTGGTCCCGGTGCCCTTCGTGCTCGTGAGCTGGGTCTACGCGGCCACTTTCGACCGCTGGTTCCTTCGGGAAGAGGACCTGGAGCGGATCCGCCGCCTGGGAAAGAGGGAGCGCTGACGTGCCGATCCTCGACCGGCCGCTGATCGTGGTCGCGACGGTGCTCTACCTGGTGATCTGTACCGGGCTGGGCATCTGGTCGCTGCGGCGGACCCGGACCGCCCGGGACTTCTGGGTGGCCGGCCAGGCTCTCGGCGTCGTAGTGACCGGGATCGCCACCATGGCGGCGGCCTTCAGCGGCTTCGTGTTCGTGGGCGGTCCCGGGCTGACGTACCGGATCGGGCTGTCGTCGCTGTTCATCAACGTCTCGATCGGGTTCACGGCCGGGCTTCTGGGCTGGGTCCTGGCCAAGCGGCTGCGGCTTCTCGCGGAGGTGCGGGAGATCTACACGGTTCCGGACGCCATCCTCTGCCGCTACCGCAGCCGGCGCGCCTCGGGGGCCGCGGCTGTCGCGGTGCTGGTGGGCACGGTCGGCTATCTCGGAGCGCAACTCCTCGCGCTGGGGACCATCATCCAGGCTGCTCTGGGGCTCGAAAGCACGGCCTGGGCAGTGGTTCTGGGAGCGGCCGTGCTCCTCTTCTACAGCACGGCCGGAGGCATGGTGGCGGGGATCTGGACCGACGTCTTCCAGGGCGCCCTGATGATGATCGCGGCCGTGGCCGTCTTCGTGTACGCCATGGACGCAGGAGGCGGCTTCGGGGAGGTCGTCCGCAGCATCTCCGCCTCCGAGCGGTTCGGACGGCAGTTCCTGGAGCCCTTCGGAGACACCCCGGTGCTGATGCCCCTCGGCTTCTTCTTCGTCTTCGGGATCGGCGTGCTCGGCCAGCCGCACATGCTCCACAAGTTCTTCATGCTGCGCGACCCGCGCCAGCTCAAGTGGCTTCCCCTGGTCCTGGGAGGATCGCAGGTCGTCTGTCTGCTGATCTGGCTCGGGCTGGGCTTGGCCGTGCCGGCCCTGGTAGCTCAGGGGAAGATGGCGCCGCTGGAGCGTCCCGACGACGCGGCGCCCCTCTTCCTCCTCAACTTCGCGCCCGAGCTCCTGGCCGGGGTGGCGGTGGCGGCAATCCTCTCGGCCATCATGTCCACGGCCGACTCGTTCACCAACCTGGGAGCGGCGGCCCTGGTGCGCGACCTCCCTCGTGCGCTGGGACGAAAGGTAGAGAACGAGCTGTTCTGGGGACGGATCGCCACGGTCGGCGTCACCCTGGCGGCTGCCGTGATCGCCTGGCTCTACGACGACCTGATCGCCCTGCTGGGGACTTTCTCGTTTGGAACCCTCGGCGCCGCACTGGCTCCGGCCCTCGCCGTGGGCCTGAACTGGAAGCGGGTGACCGCGACCGCCGCGACGGCCTCGATCGTCACGGGCACGGTCGTCAATCTGGTCCTGGAGTTCCTGGGACGGCAGACGTTCTTTCCCTCGCTGCCGAAGCCGCCCCTTCCTCCCGGAGCCCTTCCAACCGCCGTCTCCCTGGCCGCGTCCTTTGCCGTCCTCCTCGCGGTGAGCTGGTGGACCAGGGCGGAGGAGATCGACGAGGATGTCCTCGCGGTAATGGAGGCCTGATGGCGGGCGTCCGGTTCCTTGTGAACCCCAAGGCCGGCCGGGGTCTCGGCTCCGCAAGCTTCGGACGTCTGCGGACGCTGGCCTCCCGCGCAGGCGCGGGCTTCGTGGTCAGCCGCAGTGCCGCCGACCTGGCCGAGCAGGCCCGGCGGGCCGCCGCGGACGGCATCGAGCGCCTTCTCGTGGCGGGGGGCGACGGCACGATTCACCACGCCGTCCAGGGTCTCGCCGGCACCTCGTGCGCGCTGGGTGCAATCCCGGTGGGGACCGGAAACGACTTTGCGGGCACCCTGCAGGTCCCGCCCGATCTCGACGCCGCCATCCAGCGGGGGCTCACGGGCGAGATCCATCCTATCGACCTCATCCGGGTAGGCGAGACGTACAGCGTCAGCTACCTCGGGGTGGGCTTCGACTCCGAGGCCACACGCTTCGCCAACGAGGTGAAGACCCTGCGTGGCCCTCTGGTCTATCCCTACGCGGTCATCCACACCCTCGCCACCTTCCAGCCACCCCGCATGCGGATTGTCCACGACGAGGGGGTCTTCGAGGGCGGGGTGATGTTTACGACCCTTGCTAACCTCCCACGCTTCGGAGGAGGGATGCGGATCGCTCCCCAGGCGGAGATCGATGACGGCCTCCTCGACCTGGTCATCGTCAAGGAGATCCCCCGGCGGACCCTGTTGACCGTCTTTCCCAAGGTCTACAACGGTCGCCATGTCGGCCATCCGGCCGTGCTCTTCTTCCGGACGCGGAAGGTGGAGATTACGATCGACCGGGCGATGACCCTCTATGGGGGAGGCGAGCCGGTCCGTCCGATGGAAGCGGGAGAGGCGGTGGCGGCGGAGATAGCCCCCGCCGCCCTTTGCGTGGTCGGTTCTACGGCGCGACCTTGAACTCGACTCCCTGGGCGAGCGGCAGCTCGTTGCTCCAGTTGATCGTGCAGGTCTGGCGGCGCATGTAGGCCTTCCAGGAGTCGGAGCCGGCCTCGCGGCCTCCGCCCGTCTCCTTTTCGCCGCCAAACGCGCCTCCGATCTCGGCTCCCGAGGTGCCGATGTTCACGTTGGCGATGCCGCAGTCGCTGCCCGTCGAGGCCAGGAACCGCTCGGCCGACCGCATGTTCAGGGTGAAGATCGCGGACGAGAGACCCTGGGGCACATCGTTGTGGATGCGGATCGCCTCGTCCAGGTCGTCGAACTCCATGACGTAGAGGATCGGCGCGAACGTCTCGTCGCAGGTGATCGGCAGTTGGCTGTCCGTCTCAACCAGGGTCGGCTCCACGAAGAAGCCGGGCCGGTCGATCCGGTTGCCGCCGACGAGGACGCGCCCTCCTTCCGCCTTGATCCGCTCGATGGCCTGCATCATGTTGTCGACCGCCGACTGGTCGATCAGCGGTCCCATGAGCGTCCCCTGCTCCAGCGGATCGCCGATCGGGATCGAGGGGTAGGCGTTCACCAGCCGCCTTTTCATCTCCGCCGCGATCCCCTTCTGGAGGAACAGCCGGCGGGTCGTGGTGCAGCGCTGGCCCGCGGTGCCCACCGCGCCGAAGAGCACGGCTCGGAGCGCGAGGTCGAGGTCGGCGTCGTCCATCACCACGATGCCGTTGTTGCCGCCGAGCTCGAGGAGGGCGCGGCCGAGACGGTCAGCCAGGACCTTGCCCACTTCGCGGCCCATCCGGGTGGAGCCGGTCGCGGAGATGAGCGGCACCCGGCGGTCGGCCACCAGCTTCTCTCCGACGCCGGTGCGGCCGCCCATGATCATGTTGAAGATCGGCGGCGCGGAGTTGGCCTCCAGGACCCGCTGGGCGATGCGGGTCGTGGCGATGGCGGTCAGCGGCGCCTGGTGGGAAGGCTTCCAGATCATGGAGTCGCCGCAGATCGCGGCCACCATGGCGTTCCAGGCCCAGACGGCCACGGGGAAGTTGAACGCCGAGATGATGCCGACGACGCCCAGCGGATGCCACTGCTCGTACATCCGGTGCCGGGGACGCTCGGAGTGCATGGACAGGCCGTAGAGCTGGCGCGACATGCCTACCGCGAGGTCGGCCATGTCGATCATCTCCTGGACCTCGCCTCGGCCCTCGGAGAGGACCTTGCCGACCTCCATGCTGACGAGCATGCCGAGCTCTTCTTTATGACGGCGCAGCTCGTCGCCGAGCTGGCGCACGATCTCGCCCCTCTTGGGAGCTGTCCAGGTCTGCCACTCCTTGAAGGCCTCCACGGAGACGGCGGCGACCTTTTCATAGTCTTCGGCGGTGGCCATGCGGACGGCGGCGATCGGCTCGCCCGTGGCCGGATTCAACGACTCGACCCGCTCGCCCGAGGTGCGGAGCCACTCGCCGGCAAAGGCGCCATGGTTCTCCGCCTCGATGCCGAGGGAGTCGAGAATGCTTGCGATGCGGGGTTCAGTGTCGACGGTCATGGATCTCTCCTGGGAGCGTGTGGGAGTCCTGCGCGGAGGCAGAAGGATATCAAACCATTGAATGGCCCGATGCCGGCGATAACCGCGTTCATTCCGCCCCTCCTCCTGCTCCTCTTTGGCGCCTGGTGCGGCACCTTCGCAGGGAGTGCGTCGTCCTGGGGGAGCACGGCGGGGATTGTCGCCCTGCTCGGGACTCTCGCGGTGGTCGGCTCTCCGTGGCAGGACTCGCTGCGGCTCGGACGTTTTGGCCGGCTGCTCCCTCTCGCGCTCTGGCTCGCCTTAGGCACGAGCGCCTATCTGTCGCCCGTGTCCAGGGCGGGACGGATGGCCTTCATGCTGCTGCCCGCCTTTCTCCTGCTGCCTGGCGCCGTGGCGCGCTGCTGGACCCGGGAGGAAGACCGCCGACTGGGTCTTCGGGCGGTCACGGTCCTGGTCATCGGCGTCTCTTTCTGGGCGTTGATCGACTACGAGGTCCGGGACCTTCCCCGGGTGGCGATGCCGCTGGGGCAGCACAACCTGCTCGCTTCCTGGCTTGTGATCCTGCTCCCTCTGGCTCTCCTCACGGCTCGGGAGCCGGGTCTCTGGCGCTGGCTCGGACTGTTGGGCGGGCTGCTGCCGGTCTTCACGATCCTGGCGACCCGCTCGCTTGCGGGCAACCTCGCCCTGGCTGTTGAAGCCTTTCTGGCCCTGGTCTGGTTCGCCCGGTCCCGGCGTTCGGCCTGGACACTCGTCCTGCTCGTCGTAATATCCGTGGGGGGACTGGTCTCCCAGCGCGCACGCATCGCGAGCATCGTGGCCGGGCAGGATCTCTCGGTGCAGGGCCGATCCGTCTACTACGAGGGAGCCTGGGAAGGATTTTTGGCCCGGCCCGTCCTGGGCTGGGGACCTGGATCCGCTCCGTGGACGGCGTCCGCCTTCTTCGATCCCCGTCCGGGTGTCAGCCCTTGGGGCGAATCGGTCGGAGAGCTTCACTCCTTGCCCCTGCATCTCGCCTATGAGCTGGGCGCGGTCGGTCTCACGATCGCCGTCCTGCTGGGTGGAGTCTTCTTCATCAGGCGTCTCTCCGGACCGACCACGGATCCCGCCCTACTCTCTGCAGGACTGCTCGGACTCTGCGGCGCGGCCGTCGCCTCGCTGGGAAGCGCGGCCTTCGCGGTGACGGCTCTGCCCGTAGCCGTCGCGGTGACTGCCGGAGCCACGCTCTCGGTCCAGCCGGAGAAGGCCGGCGTGTCCAGGACTCCAGTCCTCGTCTATATCGTTGCGGCGGTCCTGGGTCTGATCCCTCTCGAAGCTGCCCGCTGGTATTACGACCATGCTGTAACCGGCCGTCCCGAGGACGTGCGGGCGGCGCTCGACCGGGCGGTCTGGTTTGACCCTTCGTTTCCTCTCTACCGCATGCGCCTCGCCTTGCTGGACAATCAAGCCGAGCTTGCCCACCAAGCAGCGCGGGACGGCCGGAGCGTTGCCACACTGTGGACGGTCGCGGGAATCCTGGGCTCCTCAGGCTCCTTCGCCGGGCGTCCCTGGGCAGGAGAGGCGCTCGAGACAGCCTGTGCCTTGGACCCGTTCAACCCGTTTCCACCCTTCTACCGGATGGCTGGCGAGGAAAACCCTCTCTACGGCGCCCATGCCCTGTTGGCAGAACCCCGGCTCGCGGCAGCCACGTTCTGGGAACGTCACCCGGAGCTGTTTCTGAAAACGGTCGACGAGCTCAAGAGTTGGCCGAAAGTTGATGCCGGCTGGAAGGAAGGCTTCCTCGCCGTGCTGCCCTCGCCCTTGGATCGTCAGGGAGAGACCGGCCGTCTATCCCTGGAGATCGATACCGTCCCCGACCTCGCCCTCTCGCTCCACACCTTCCGGCGTCGCCCGTTCCCCATGCAGTGGCCCCTTGTCGAAGTGCGCCTGCCTCCCTTGGAGAGGCTCCAGATCCCTCCCGCGACTACGCTGCGCGGGTCGGAATTCACGGTTTTGTGCGGGGCACAACCCAGGTCACCGGAAGGGCACCTCCTGCGCAACAATTGAGCGTTAGGGAAGGATCAACGATCTCCACAACCTCTGTGGAAAAACTTGTGGGAAAGCCCCCCTGTACGGGGCAGAAAACGAGGAGAAACAGCAACTTGTACCGCTTTGCCCAGATTTTTGTGCAGTCAGTGTAACTCATTTGTTATGAGTGGCTTGAAAAAACTCTACGTTCGCGACATAGGGCTGAACGGCAATCCGCGTGCCAACGGAACGGGGTTTTTCCACAGACACAGCATTGCGTCCGGAAGTCAAGGCCATTCCGGCGCGAAATGAGGACGAAAGTGGACAGGCGGACGGGCCTGGAGGGCCCGTCCTGGGGGAGAGGTCAGCCGTATATCGTTGAGACGAAGGGGCCGTCCATGAAGCGTTCAGGATCGATCTGACTTTGCAGATAGGCGCCGCGCGGACGGTCGCGCAAAAGCAGGCGCGCCGATTCGGCCAGGCCTGCGGAGGTCGTGGTCTGGATCGCCTTGAGCCGGTGGCCGCCGACCTTGCGGGGGCGGATGAGACGAGAGGCTTCCAGCCGGTGAAGCTGGCCGCGGGTGTCGCGACCCTCCACGGCGGCATAGATGACCACCAGGTCGTCTTCCACGAACGGCACCACGTCCAGCATCCGGCCCAGGAGCTGGTTGGCGAGATCCTTCTCAGCCACTCCCGCGCTCCTCAGCTCATCGAGAAGCCCGAGAACCCACTCGTAATGCCCGGGGTAGCGGAAGGTCTTGTAGTCGAGGTTGCGCACCTTGCCCTCGAACCGGCTCGGCAGGTCGGCGGCTCCGCCCGAGGTCAGGGCCTCCTCGTAGGCGACGCCCTCGATCAGCACCACGCGGCGCTCGGTGAGCGAGGGACGGGTAGTCTTCTGGAAGTCCCGCAGGACCACCGCGGGCTCGACGTACTCCGTGGCGACGCCCTTGGGGTTCCAGGTGAACCCGTACTGGTGGGGCGGCCGGGTGTTCTGGGTGAGCGCTCCGACGCGCATCTCCAGGGTGTCCACCTTGTCGACGCCGTGCTCGCGGCAGAAGCGCTGGAAAAGGCTGTTGCCGAGCACGTTGACGAACCCGGGCGCGAGGCCGGTCTGGAGCATGAATCCCTGCTCGGCATCCCGGGCCAGCTCGGTGATCTCGTCGGTCGCCGTCACGTACTCGGTGAGGTTGGCGTAGTGGAGGCGGTTCTCGCGGGCGAGGCGGGCCATGCGGGTGGCCTCCTCTCCGGGAAGGCAGTCGAGAAGGATGTCCGCGTCGCCCAGGACGCGATCGAACTCCGCGCTGCTGCCCTGGAGAGGGAGATGGAAAGGCTCGACGGCTCCGGTCCGGTTCGAGTCCTTGCAGATCCAGTCCGCGGCCTCGCGTGCCTTGTTGGCGTCGGCATCCCCGAGGTGGAGATCCACGTCGAAGTCGCCCAGCTCGCGCAGCAGAAGCCCGGTGCCCTGGCCCATCCCTCCGGCGCCGGCGATGACGATCCTGTACCTATCGGTCATGGTTCCACCCGTCCGGCGCTCGCCGGCACGTTCCCCTTGCAGTCTGGTGCGGAGCTCAATTGGAGCGGGAGATCCCGGCTCGCGATGCTCTCGGAAGAAGCCGCGGCATCCTAGCACCCCCCTCGTGGAGGGTCAACGAACCGGGCTGGGGGGACGTCGTCGGACCGGCTGTCCCGCCGTCGCGGTGCGGTTGCGGCCGGTCTCCTTGGCCACGTACATTGCCGTGTCGGCCAGCCGCAGGAGAGCGCTCTTCTGCTCTTCCAGGGAGAGATCGTCGGCCAGGTGCTGCTTGAGGGTCGCGACGCCGATGGAGCAGGTCAGCCCCTTGAGATGGAGCGCGTCGGGCTGGATGTCGCCCGGCCCGTCGATGAAGGTCTTGGCCACGATCTCGGCGCGGATGTCCTCGGCGACGTCGATTGCCATGTCGATGTCGGAGCCCGGCAGGAGCAGGACGAACTCGTCGCCGCCGTAGCGGGCGGGGATGCCCTGAACCCGCGCCACCCGCTGGCGGAGGAGGTGGCCGGTCTCGCGGAGCACCTGGCTGCCCGCCAGGTGGCCGTGGGTGTCGTTGACCCGCTTGAAGAAGTCCAGGTCGAGGAAGAGGAGCGCCATGTCCTTGTCCTCTTCCCGGCAGCGGCTGATCGCGTCCGAAAGCGCGATGTGCAGGTACCGGTCGTTGTACAGGCCGGTCAGGTTGTCGCGCTTGGCGATCTCCTGAGCCTGGCGGCCGTCCAGCACGTTCTGGATCGAGATCGAGATGTAGCCGGCGAAGATCTCCAGGAGGTTGCGGTCCTCCTGGCTGTAGCCCGGCGCGTTGCGGCGGTTGATCAGCTCCAGGACGCCGCAGACCTCCTGCTCG
>JANOCF010000335.1:0-3592 GCA_031412055.1 Holophagales bacterium
AGCCTGGCGTCGTCGGCCACGCCGCTCTTGCGGACGACCTCTAACAGTTCGGCGGCGGAGGTCGGGGCAGACATGTCGCGTTCCGTCATCCGGCAGGCGGACCTGCCACCGGGCATCGGCGAAGGCAGTGGTTCGAACAAACCAGTGACCTTGCCCGGCACCAGCCCGGCGTCACTCAGCACGCCCGAAGTTCGATTCTTGCACTGGGCCTGGAACGCACAGATGGGCATGATGTTCGCCACGGGCGGCACCCAGACTGCCGAGGGGAGCCTCATGGCCAAGAACGGCGTGAACATGAAGCTGATCCGCCAGGACGACGTCACCAAGATGCAGGAGGAACTGATCACGTTCGCGCGGGCTCTCGACAAGGGCGAGAAGCAACCCGCCGTGGGCGCGCACTTCGTGGCGATCATGGGCGACGGCGCGGCCACCTACCTGAAGGGTCTCAACGACCAGCTCCGGCGCCTCGGCCCCGAGTACACCGCCAAGGTGGTGGGCTCGGCCGGCTACTCCCGCGGCGAGGACAAGTTCATGGGGCTGCCCGAGTGGAAGCAGAACCCCGCGGCCTCGCGCGGCAGCCTGGTGGCCGGCGTGCTGCGCGACGGCGACTGGAACATCGCCCAGAAGTGGCTCGGGGACAACGGCCTGTGCAACAACCCGGACGAGAAGACCTACGATCCGGGCTGCATGAACTGGGTCGCGGCCTCGGACTACATCGACGCGGCGGAGAAGTACGTGACCGGCTACTGCGAGACCCGTCCGGTGGTCAGCAAGGGCCAGGCCACGGGCGAGCGGCGCAAGGTCTGCGTCAACGGCGTGGTCACCTGGACCCCCGGCGACGTGACCGTGGCCCAGCAGAAGGGCGGCCTGGTCTCCATCGTGTCGACCAAGGAGTACAGCTCCCAGATGCCGAACACGATCATCGGCATCGACAAGTGGATGAAGGACAACCGGCAGACGGTCGAGGGCATGCTCTCGGCCATCTTCGCAGGCAGCGATCAGGTGACGTCGAACCCGCAGGCGTTCCGCCGCGCGGCGGAGATCAGCGCCGAGGTGTACCAGGAGTCCGGCGCGGACGCGGCCTACTGGGAGAAGTATTTCCAGGTGGTGAACGAGCGCGACAAGCAGGGCCTCACGGTCGAGCTGGGCGGTTCGTCGGTGAACAACCTGGCGGACAACATGCTGCTGTTCGGCCTGGTGCCCGGCTCGTCGAACCTTTTCGCCGCGACCTACACGGTGTTCGGCGACCTCGTCGTCGCGCAGTACCCGGACCTGGTGCCGAACTACCCTTCGGCCGACGAGATCCTGGACACTTCGTACGTCCAGGGGATCGCCAGGCGCTCGGCTCCGACGCAGGCCGTGGTGGCCGCGGCGCAGCCGACATTCGAGGCGAGCGCTCCGGTGCGGGACGTGGTGAGCCGCCGCTCCTGGCAGATCAACTTCGATTCGGGCCGGGCCACGTTCGGCTCGAGTACGGAACGCGAGCTGCAGCAGCTCCTCAAGGACGTGCTGGTCGCGGGCGGTACCGCGGTGGAGATCCACGGCCACACGGACAGCGCGGGCAATCCGCAGACCAACATGAACCTGTCGGAGGAGCGCGCCTTTGCGGTCAAGCAGTGGCTGGAGCAGCAGTCGCCGGTGAACTTCCCCGAGGGCCGCGTGCGCGTGTTTGCCCATGGACAGGAGAACCCGGTGGCTTCAAACTCCACCGACGAGGGCAAGGCGAAAAACCGCCGGGTGGAGATCGTGCTGGGGACGACGGGGCGGTAAACCAGGGCAAACGACCCAAAGGACCTAAGGGACCCAAAGGACATTCCGGTGTCCTTGGCGTCCTTTAGGTCCTTTATGTCGTTTATGTCCTTCGTCCCTTTCTCCTAGATCCCCTCGTCCGCCGAAGGCCCGTACACCGAGGGCACCAGCGATCCGGTCTGGCGCAGGTAGACCGTGAGCTGTCCGCGGTGGTGGATGGTGTGGTTGAGCAGCATCGACCGCACGGCCGCGATCTTGGGCAGCGTGAAGACCGGCTCGCCCGCCTTGAACAGCGACCAGTTCTCCATCAGCGCTTCGTTGTCGGCCCCCGCGATGATCTGGCGGGCCGCGGCCACGTTCTTGTCGAAGAGCTCCAGGATCTCGTCCCGGGTTTCCGGGTTGGCCCGCTGAACGGTGCTCTTGCCGTCCGGCGGGGCGACGTCGAAGATGGCGCCGTTCATGATGGCGACGGCGAAGGACGGCAGCTCGGCCAGGTGACTGGCCAGGCGCCCGAGAGACATCGACTTCTCGTGTGGCTTCCAGCCCAACTGGTTCCCGTCCACCCGTTCGAGGACCCGGCGGGTCGTCTTCATCTCGTGGTCCAGCTCCGGCAACAGGGTTTCGCTCAGCTTCATCGGCTTACCTCCAGGTTTCTTCGGAATTGTAGGAAAAGAGCCGTCGCCAGGGTAAGGAGCGCGACCGCCCCTGCGATCACTTCGGGCCAGGCGCTCACCTCCAGGACGACCTTGTGCCGCCCCTTCGGAACCTCCACGCCCAGCAGGTTCAGGTTGACCGGCACGATCCGCAGCGGCTTGCCGCCTAACGTCGTTGAAAACAGCGGCTGGTAGGCCCGGCGCACCACCGCGAGCCCGCCGGGGCTCTCGACCTCCAGCTCGATCCGGTCGGGCTCTTCGGAGAGCAGCCGGACGCGCCCGCCCGGCTCGTGCGCGATCCCCTCGGGCACCACGACAGCGGCGACCGGGTCAGGATCGTTGCTCACCACCCAGAGGGCCGTCGGCGGGCTCTTGGCGACCCGCACCCGCTCCGGCCACCACGCGTCGGGGGCCGGGTCCTCGACCCGGTACAGCCGGCTTTCTACCCCATAGCGCGTGGCCCGGTCCAGGAGGCGGAGACCCGGCACGTCCGCATCCTCGAACAGGACCAGGGCATCCAGGCCGAGCACACGCATCCAGCGCACCTTCTGCGCCGCGTCGAGCCGGGGGAGGTTGAACAGCATGAGGCTGAAGAGAGGGCTTTGCAGCCCCTCGAGGTCGGGCGCGAAGGGGTAGGTCAGGCCGTGGAGCATGCCGGGCGCCGGATCGAGGTCGAGAGCCGTGGCGCGCTCTAGAGGGATGCGGGTGCCGTCCGGGGTCCGGTAGACCGGCTCCGGGCTCCAGGGCGGGAAGGCCTGCAGGGAGTTGAGCACCGCGGCGCCCTCTCCGAGCTGAACGGCCCAGGGCGCCGGCTCGTCGTAAGGGGCGGTCGCGTCCGTCGCCAGGAGAGGATAGAGCTGCGCCAGGAGAGCCACCTGGAGAGCGGCCAGCACCGCCCCCGACCAGGACGCCTTGCGGGAGACGGCCCAGGCTGCGATTCCAAGCGCGGCGCCGCCCGCGAAGAGCGCCAGGGTCCAGGCCGAGAGCTGGGTCGAAAGCAGGGCGACGGCCTCGTCCAGCGACCGGTTTCCCTGGCCAGCCAGCTTCGTCGACGCGCCTGCCACCACGGCCGGTCCGAGCAGGCGGGCGCCCAGGGCCAGGAGAAGCAGGAGGGCGCTGCCCACTGCCGCGAACCTGGCCCATAACCTTCCTGCGAGTACCCGCTCCAGCCCCCATCCCGCGAGCAGCGG
>JANOCF010000336.1:0-5929 GCA_031412055.1 Holophagales bacterium
CTTGTCGTCCAGGGCGCCGCGCCCCCAGAGACGGCCGTCGCGCACATCGCCCGAGACCGGTTTCGTCGTCCATCCCGGCCCGGGGGTCACCACATCCATGTGATGCAGCAGGAGGACGGCCTTGCCGTTGCTGCGCGGCGAGGACAGGCGGGCCCAGAGACTGGTCCGGCCCTCCGGAGTCCTGGCAAAGTGGACGGGGATGCCCTCGCGCCGCAGGATGCCGGCGAGGTAGTTGGCGGCCAGGTGCTCGCGGCCGGGAGGGTTGGTGGTGTCGATCCGCAGGTAGGCCTGGAGCCAGCGAGCCGCTTCTGAGAGAACCGGAGTGTCCGCCGAGACCGGCAGGAAAGCCAGGACCAGCACGAAGGTGAGAATCAGACTGAGGCGTTGGCGCATGTGGGCAGGGAGCGTACCGGTCGGGGTGAAGAAAAAAAAGAGGGCGCCTCCAACCGAGGCGCCCTTTCAATGAGGAGGGAGTGTTGGTTTCGCTTCTTGTCTTGCGGGTTAGTTCTTCTGCGGCCAGCGCACGAAGAAGCCGTCCGCCCAGACGATGTCCTGGTTGTAGTCGGTCGGGTCGAACGAGGTCACGGTGTAGGTGGTGACCGCAGAGGTCTTGTCGCGGCCGAGGCTGCGGATCGCCATCACCTGGGAGGCCAGCGGGTTGGCCGTGTTCAGGTAGTAGTCGTACGGGGTCTTCCAGCCGTCGGCGCCCGGGACTTCCTGCATGTACTGGGGGGCCAGGACGCTGTTCACCTGAGCGGCGGTCAGCTTCGTGCCATAGGAGGTGAGGACCACATCCGCGGCGGAGGCGCCGGCGGCGGCGGCACCGACCTGGTCGGTCAGCCAGGAGAACATCGCGGTGCCAGTGTTGCGGATGTCGGCCACCGTCCTCTTCTGCTTCGCCTTCTGGAGTGCATCGAGGAAGTTCGGGATCAGCAGCGCAGCGATGATGCCGATGATGGCGACCACGATCAGCAGCTCGATCAGCGTGAAGCCCTTCTGACGACGATTCCGGATCTTGCTCAACATGACTTTGCTCTCCCTGGATTCTTTAAAAAACCTGCCCCCCGGTTGATTCCTTGGGGACCAGCTCCGTTCGGAAAACATATATAGCAGGGCTGATGCCAGCTTTGGATCCAGCGTAACTGCTTGATTCTTCTAGGTTTTGCTCCCAGGCTCAGACAAAAAGTGGCAAACGGCGGCGACGGCGACTGACAGCGATTGTCACCTACAGTCCTGGATCCAGAATCAGGCTCCGAACGAGGTCCCGATAGACCTCCACGCCCTCCACGAAACCGGGCAAGGCGAAGCGCTCGTTGGCGTGATCCACCTGCAGCGTGTCGGTGTTCATGATGAGGAAGGGAGAGAAACCGTAGGAGGGCACGCCGGCCGCGCGGAAGAAGCGCGAGTCGGTGGCTGTCCAGGGGAGGAAGTAGGGTCCGGTGACCGCGTCGGGGTAGCGCTCTTCCAGGGTCTCGAGGATGCCCTGAAACACCGGGTGGCCGGTGGGGCTGCCGTGATCCACGGCCGGCGGCTCGTCGAGCGTGTAGCTGAAGCCCGCGAGCATCCACTCCGGCACGAGCCTGGGCAGCTCCTCTTCCAGATGGGCGCCGGGGAGGAGGTGGATCTTGATCATGAGCTGCCAGCCGCCGCCGGGCGCCTCGCGGACGCGGAACGGCATGGCCTCGTTGCGGAACATGGATTTGATGTAGGGCGGCAGCTTGCGGAACCTGGCGATGTCGACGATCGTCTCGTCCGGATCCTCCAGCAGCTCCCGCAGCGATTCCAGGTCGCGGGTGCCCGCGTAGGCCGCCATCACCTCCCGCACCTCGGGCAGGACGGTCAGCTCGGTCTCCGTGCCGCCGTCGTCCAGGATTCTCTTGCGGAGCTCCTCCAGCGGCTGGCGGTGCTCGCTGCACACCAGGAGGTCGACATAGCGCCGCTGGGCGATTTCGGTCCCCCAGAACTTGATGTCGTCGCGGGCGCGCGCTTCGACCACGCCACCCTCGGTGAGCACGGCCCAGAAGTTCCGCACCATCTCCGGGTTGTCGCGGACGACGCGGCGCACGCCCAGGCGGCTGCCGCGCTCCTCGCTGCTGGTGGCCAGGAAGAGGACGGAGTGCTTGAGCGGCCGGCCGCTCTTCTTGAGGTCGATCATGGCCAGAAGCTGGGCCACGGCCACGCTCTTCATGTCGAACACGCCGCGGCCGTAGATCCACGGCGGCTCGATGTAGGCTTCGAACGGCGGATGGAACCACTCCTTGGGCTTCACGTCCTCGACGTCGATGTGGTTGTGGAGGACCAGCGGCCGCTTGTCCTCGCCTTCGAGCAGGGCATAGAGGTTGGCCTTGCGCTCGCCCACGATCTCGATGCGGGATGGGATGCCGGCCTTTTCCAGCTCCTTCGCCAGGAAGCGGGCGCCCGCGATCTCGTCGCCGGTGGACTCGCTGGTGTCGATGCGCACATAGCCGCGCAGGAGCTGGACTTCGGGCAGGCTCTTGTAGTCGACCTTGGCCCATTTGTCGAGGGCGCCGGACCGCATCGGCCGGGCCACGAACCGGATGAGGCCCCAGGTCACGCTTCCCACAAGGAGAAGGCTCCCGTACAGGGCGATGCGGGCAGCCATCCGCTGCCGGCGTTGGAACGGCGTCCACTTTCGACGTGAGGTCAAGTGCATTGAGCGCATCATAATAGGTCAATAAGCTGTGTATGCTTAAGCCCCGATCATGACCGACCCTGAATTGACCGCGGCTGTATTGGCGCCAGCAGCGCTGGACCGCCTGCCACGCTGGCTGATCCCGGTCGCGGTGGCGGCCTGCCTGGTCTACGTGGGCGCCGAGCTCTTCGTGGTCGGCGGGCTCGGTTTCCCTCTCGACGACTCCTGGATCCACCTGCAGTTCGCCCGCAACCTGGCGGAAGGTCGCGGCCTCTCCTACAACCCCGGGGAGATGGTCACCGGCTCCACCGCCCCGCTGTGGACCGCGCTGCTCGCCCTGCTCATCCCGCTGCCGGGAAGCGTGATCGCCTGGACCAAGCTCCTCGGGATCGTCTTCCACGCGGCCGCGGTGGCGGCCACCTGGCGGCTGGCGCGGGAGTTGGGGCTCGGCCGCGGGCTCGCCGGCCTGGCCGCGTTCCTGACCACGATCACGAGCTGGATGGTGTGGTCCGCGGTGTCCGGCATGGAGATCCCGCTCTTCGTCTTCCTCTCCATCTGGGGAATCGTCCTCCATCTGCGCGAGCGCGAAAGGTCCGAGCGGGCTCCACTATCGATGGCCGTGCTGGCGGTGGCGTCGCTGGCCCGTCCCGAGGGTCTGCTCCTCCTGGTCCTGGCCTTCGTGGACCGCCTGCTGCTCTTTGACCGCTACGGGCGTTCCGAGGACGGCCCGCTGGTCTGGCGCCGGCCCGCGCTCCGCCCGCTCCTGATCGGAGCCGGGCTCGCCGTGCTCGCCCTGGCCGGTCCGCTCCTGTTCTACCGCTGGGCGGGCGGATCGTTCCTCCCCACGACCTTCGGAGCCAAGGGCGGAGGTCTGCGGCGGATCGTGCCCGATCTCTCCTACGTGTACACGGTGCTCGGCGTCTACTTCCGTTCGCAGCCGTTCCTGTCGCTGCTGGCGGGCGGCGGAGTGGTCGCCCTGCTGGCGCGGCTCGGCACCCGGCGCGACCGCGGACTGCTGCCCGCGCTCTGGGTGATCGCGCTGCCGCTGGCCTACTCGATCATGGCGCCGGGTCCGACCAAGCTGATGGGCAACTTCGGCCGCTACTACTTCCCCATGCTCCCGATCGTGATCGTGCTCGGCCTGCTCGGCCTGGAGCCTGCCGCCCGTGCCCTGGGACCCCGCGAGAGGACCGGAGAAGGCCGTGGCCCGCGCGTGCCTCTCGGAGCCCTGCTCGCCGCCGTGATCCTGGCCACCGCTCTCTCAGGCTTCGCGCAGGGAACGGTGCGCTACGCCCGCAACGTGGCCAACGTGGAGGACAGCGACGTGCGCATCGCCCGCTGGCTGGGGGCACGCGTGCACCCCGACGCTCTCCTGGCGGTCAACGACATCGGGGCGATCAAGTTCCTGCTTCCCAACCCGGTGGTGGACCTCGCGGGGATCGCCAACCCGGAGATCCGCACCGAGGTGGCGGAGATCATGGCGGCGATGAACCTGCCCTGGCCGGCCGCCATGGCCGAGGCCATCGCCCGGCGGCGGCCCGAGTACGTGGTCGTCTTCCCCAAGTGGCTGCCGGGGTTGGAGTCCGACCCGCGCTTCCAGCCGGTCCACGTTCTGGAGATCCCGGACAACGTCACGATGGGCGGCAACGAGATCGTCGTCTACGCCACGCCCTGGACCCGGTATCCGTCGCGGCCTTTGCCGGAATAGAATCCGGCCGTGAACGTACCGATCCTCGACCTCACCCGTGTCCATCGCCGCATCGCTCCCCAGTTGGAGGAGCGCTGGCAGCGCGTCCTGTCCGAGAGCTCGTTCATCCTGGGCCCCGAGGTCAAGGAGTTCGAGGCCGCCTTCGCCAGGTATCTCGGCCTGGAAGTCTGTACCGCCCTCGCGAACGGCACCGACGCCCTGGTGCTGGCGCTGCGGGCGCTGGGGCTGAAGCCTGGAGACGAGGTGATCGTCCCGTCCTTCAGCTTCTTCGCCACGGCGGAGGCCGTCCTCCTGCTCGGAGGCGTGCCCGTGTTCGCGGACGTCGACCCCGAGACCCTGAACTTCGACCCCGAGGACGCGGCCCGGCGGGTGACGGAGCGGACGGTCGGGCTCCTGCCCGTCCACCTCTACGGCCGGCCGTTCGACGTCGATGCCGTCCTGGCCCTCTGTGAGAAGCGTGGTCTATGGATGATCGAGGACGCGGCCCAGGCGCAGGGCGCGGCCTGGAAGGGCAAGCGCGTCGGAGGCTTCGGAAGCCTCGCGGCCTGGAGCTTCTACCCCACCAAGAACCTGGGCTGCTTCGGCGACGGCGGCGCCGTGACCGGAGCGGACCCTGAGCTCGTCAAGCGGGTCTTCCTGCTCGCGAACCACGGCCAGGCGGGCCGCTACCATCACATCGAAGTGGGCACGAACAGCCGCCTGGACAGCCTCCAGGCCGCGGTCCTGAACTGCCGCATGGCCTATCTGGAGCAGGACAACACCCGCCGCCGCGAGCTGGCCTGCCGCTATCACGGCGCCTTTGCCGGAGTCGGGGACATCCGGCTGATCCCGGACCCGGAAGGGGTGGTCTCGGTCTACCACCAGTACACGATCCGCAGCTCGCGCCGCGACGAGCTGATGGAGCACCTGAAGTCGAAGGGGATCGCATCGGCGGTCCACTACCCGTCGCCGCTCCACCACCAGCCGGTGATGCAGGGGATGCCGGGAGTCGATCCCGGAGACCTGCCCGTCTCCACCGCCGCCGCCAGGGAAGTGCTCTGCCTGCCGATCTTCCCCGAGCTCACCAACGAGGAGCACGAGCAGGTCTGCGCGGGAGTGCGGGAGTTCTTCGGAGCGTAGTCACCCCGAGGGCCCGTCGAAACCGAGCCCTCTCCGCCACTCCTCGTAGCGGAGCCACATCTCCACCCGGCCACCCTGATACACCTTGGCCAGGAACGCCTCCTGGTACGTCCGGAGAACACGCTCCACCTGGGGAAGAGCCTCCAGAAAGTTCCTGATCCTCTCGTCGTGCCGGTGCCCGCGCAGGACGAACGTCCGGACGCCGTGCTCCATGATCGCGTCCCGCTCCCGTCCGCGGTAGCGCATCCGGTAGTCCGCCGTCAGCACGACCCAGCCTCTCGCTCCGACGACCGGCAGCCATTCCTCATCCCGGGTGTCGTACCGCGCGAAGTTGTCGATCAGGGTTTCGACACGGAGGCCGTTCTCGCGGAGCGCCCGTGGGAACGACTTGGGCCCGAGATCGTTGTCGCAGAAGAAGACGACGTCACGCAGCCAGCGCGTCGGGGAGT
>JANOCF010000337.1:0-1690 GCA_031412055.1 Holophagales bacterium
TGCGGCAGGCGCTCGACCGCTGGTTCCAGGATCCCAGGCTCAAGCTCCTGCTCAGCGCCGACTGCCCGCACTGGGGCTCGCCTCCCAGCCGTACCTCGTTCGTCTTCGACTCGATGCTCCGTCTCTCCTACTTTCTCGGCAACTACTACCCCCAGGGAGGCTCCCAGGCGTTCGCGGACGCGCTGGCCGCGCGCTTCGAGGAGCTTGGCGGGCACATCCTGACGAGCACGATGGCGCGCCGCATCCGCATCGAGGGGGGATTGGCGCGCGGCGTGGAGCTGGAGGCCCTGCGCGGCCCCCGCGCCGGCCGGCACGACTCGGTGAGAGCCGATGCCGTGATCTCCAACGCCGACCTGCTCCTGACCCTGGAGCGGCTGGTGGGGCAGGAGCACCTGGAGCCGGGAGCGCTGGAGCCGCTGCGCAAGCTGCGCCCCACCTTCCCCTGCTACCTCTGCCACCTCGGTCTGGAGGGAGTGCCGGACGACGTCCTCGAAGAGGCCCAGGGCTACTACTGGGACTCCTGGGACATGGACCGCGTGGGGCTCGACGCCCTGCGCTTCAAGATCTTTGTCCCTACCCTGTACGAGCCGGCCATGGCGCCGCCGGGAGGACAGGTCCTGATCATCCAGAAGGTGCTGGAGATGGACTACGACGGGGTCGGCGACTGGGAGGCCCACAAGGCTGGCGTCGATGCCTTCGTCCTCGATCACCTGGAGCGCCTGATCCCCGGGATCTCGCGGCGCATCGTGGTCAGGACCAGCGCCACGGCCCGCACCTCTTCGCGGTTCACGCTGAACCTCCAGGGCGCCATGCTGGGATGGGAGATGTCCCCGGACCAGCTCGGCGAAGGACGTCCCGCGATGACGTCGACCATCCCCAACCTCCATTTCACCGGCCACTGGACGCGCCCCGGCGGAGGCATCACTCCGGTGATCGTCTCCGCCCAGGAGGTGGCGCGGAAGGTGTCGGGAAGCGCCGCGTAACAATCTTCGTTCCCCCTCGCCAGAGATCTTGGGTGGTTCCTCGCGGGCCACCTCAGTAGTTAAAGAGGACAGAACATATCCATAGGCCGGCGTCTATAGGTAGAATTGACCTCGCCGGTTGTCATTCGGTCCTCTTCGGTATGCATGGAACTCTAAGTTGGCGTACAGCGGGTCGTTATCTTTGAACAACTGCTAAGTAGGGGGAAGCCATGGAATCAACGGAGATTCGGACGCAGATCAAGAGCATCATCGGGAAGGTCTCGGGCCTGGATCCGGCCCGCATCGGAGACCAGGACAAGCTGCGGGATGACCTGAACCTGGACTCTCTCTCGCTGCTCGAGATCGGGGTCGACGTTGACATGGCTTTCAAGCTGGAGCTCCCCGACGAGCGCTACAAGGAGATCAACAGCATTCCGGACATGGTGGGACTGGTCCAGCAGCGCCTCGCGGAGCTTCAGCCACAGCCGCAGGCCATGTGAAAGCAGCCCATCGCAGAACGGGTTTTTGTCCTCTCCCGACTCGGCTATAGTGTGAAAGAAGCTCGCCAGCGCGAGCTTGCCGCTGCCTGAGCCAGCCATGGGGACTGCGAAGATCTGCACCGGGGCGAGAGTCCACCTGTTGGGACCTGAAGACAGTGTGACCGCCGCGCTCGCGGCCCGGCTGTCCCCGGCCCATGAGATCGTCCTGGGCGAGCCGCTGGAGCCGCT
>JANOCF010000338.1:0-7468 GCA_031412055.1 Holophagales bacterium
GGAGATCCGGCGAGGCAGGATCTTGGAACGCTCGGGGATGAACTGCTGAAGCAGCTTCACGTCCTTGTAATCGATGTAGTCGATCTTGTCGGCGCAGAACTTACAGACCTTGCGCCGACGGAAAAAGACTTTTCTCGGGCGTCCCATGGTCACGCCTCCTCTCCGGACTCGAGGTCCTCGTCAACCGGCGCCTCGGGGGCACCGGAACCGGTTCCGGCCGGAGCGCCGCGCTTGCGCCGGGCGGCACGCTTGAGCTCCTCGTCCACGCGGACGGTGAGATAGCGCAGAATCTTCTCGTTCTGACGCATCCGGTGCTCGACCTCGGGCAGCGAAGTCTTGCCGCCGGAACTGGTGACGCCGAAGAAGACGTACTTGCCCTCGGTCAGCTTGTTGATCGGGAAGGCGAGCTTGCGCCGTCCCCAGTTCTCTTCGATGGCGATCTCGGAGCCGCCGGCAGAGATCATCTGCCTGTACTCCTGAATCATGGTGACAACTTCTTCGTCGGAGACACGAGGGTCCACGATGAAGATGAGCTCGTAAGTACGCATGGGTACTCTAGACCTCCCTATGGCCTTTGCAGTCCCGCTTCTCGCGGAACAGAGAGGTGGATGATGCCGGCCTCAGGACACACTCCGGGCCGGCGATGACAAGGCGGATGAGTATACGCATCCCGCCTGAAAAAGCAAGACAGCTAGCCGTTGAACTGTCCCATGGCCGTCTCCGCCCCCTCGCGCAGCCACACCTCGCAGGCGTCGGCGGCTCGCAGGACCATGGCGTCCACGGTCTCGCGCTCCTCTTCCGGGAAGGGTGCGAGCACGAACTCGACCAGGTCCTCCCCTTTCGGCGGGCCGTCCTCCGAGGAGACCCCCAGCCGCAGACGGGGCACCTGGTCGGTGCGCAGGTTCTCCAGCACGGACTCCAGGCCGCGATGCCCGGCGGGGCTCCCGGACTTGCGCAGGCGCAGACGTCCGAGAGGCAGCGCCACCTCGTCGTAGACCACGAGCACGCCCGTGGGATCGAGCCCGTGGCGCTCCAGCAGGCACCGGGCAGCCCAGCCGCTCCGGTTCATGTAGGTCTGGGGCATGGCGAGGAACGCGGCCTCTCCACTCCCCAGCGGTCCACTCCCCAGCGGTCCACTCCCCACCAGGGAGTTGCACTCCGACTCGAGGCGCAGGCTCCACCGGCGGGCCAGCTCCTCGATCACCCGGAAGCCCACGTTGTGGCGGGTGTCGCGATACTGATCGCCGGGATTGCCCAGCCCGAGAATGAGCCTCGTCATTCCGAAAGACCCCGAAAAGACCGGACGAGATCCTACTCGTCGCCCGGCTTGCCCTTCTTGATGACCTCGGGCTCGTTGCGGTCGGCGGGCACGGCCTCGGCCGCCTCGTCGACCCGGGGGTGCGCCACGGACACGATCACCCTGTCGGCCGGACCGTGCAGGGTGACGCCCTCGGGCAGTTGCAGGGAGCTGGCCTCGACGTGGTCGCCCGCGCGCAGCTCGCTGATGTCGAAATCGATGTGCTTCGGGATGTCGCCCGGGAGGCAGTCCACCTCGATCTCGCGGTTGACGAAGTCGAGCACCGCGCCCTCAGTCTTGACGCCGTAGGAGGTGCCCACCAGCTCGACCGGAACCTGGACGCGGACCTTCTGGTCCATCATGACCCGCTGGAAGTCGATGTGCAGCACCTGCCGCGAGATCGGGTGGACCTGCATGTCGCGGATCATGGCGTGCCGCTCGCTGCCGGTGTCGGCCATCTTGAGCAGGTAGAGAGGGTTCTCTCCGCCCGCCTTCTTCATCAAGTCCAGCATGGACTTGCGGTCGATCTGGATGCTGACGCTTTCCTTGCCGCCCCCGTAGACGACGGCCGGGATCAGCCCTCCGGAACGGGCACGGCGGTTCGCGCCCTTGCCGGTCTTCTCGCGCTTCTGGACTTCGATGTTCTGCTGTTCACTCATGATTTCCTCACTTCTTCGGACTCTTCTACGACTTAGACGAACAGGGAGCTCACGGAGCTGTCCTCGTGGATGCGGCGGATCGCCTCGCCCAGCAGCGGGGCCACCGAGAGGGGCTTCAGCTTGCTCGAGCGGGATAGCTTCTCCTCCAGGGGCGTGGTGTTCGTGATGAGCACCCACTCCAGAGGCGAATCGTTGATGCGCTGGAGCGCGGGACCGGACAGGACGCCGTGCACGCCCGCGGCGAGCACCCGGCCGGCGCCCTTCTTCTTGAGAGCGTCCACGGCCTTGGTCAGGGTGCCGGCCGTGTCGATGATGTCGTCCACGATCAGGGCGTTGCAGCCTTCCACGTCGCCGATCACGTGCAGGACCTCGGCCTCGTTCGGCGCCGTGCGGCGCTTGTCGAGGATCGCCAGGCCGACCTCCATGCGCTTGGCGATGGCCCGCGCCCGCTCGACGCCGCCGGCATCCGGCGAGACGATGACAAGGTCGGGGATGTTCAGCTCGCGGATGGCGCTCAGGAGCACGGGCGCGGCGAACAGGTGATCCACCGGGATGTCGAAAAAGCCCTGGATCTGGTCGGCGTGGAGGTCCATGGTCAGGACGCGGTCGGCGCCGGCGCGGGAGATCAGATCCGCCACCAGCTTCGCGGTGATCGGCACGCGCGGCTTGTCCTTCTTGTCCTGGCGGCCATAGCCGTAATAGGGCACTACGGCGGTCACGCGGGACGCGGAAGAGCGCTTGAAGCTGTCGAGCAGGATCAGCAGCTCCATCAGGTTCTCGTTGACGGGCATGCTGGTGGGCTGCACGATGAACACGTCCGAACCGCGGACGTTCTCCTCGATCTGGCAGAAAGTCTCGCCATCGGAAAAGTTGAACGCCGAGGCCCGACCGGGCTCGATGTTGAGGCAGTCACAGATTTCCTGCACCAGGGCCGGATGCGAGCGGCCCCCGAAGATCTTCAGTTCGCCAGCCATTGCCCCCTCGTTCAAAGCAGACTTCGGGATTCCCGCCGACGGCCGCCGGGGCGGAGTCCCGAAACACTCATCAAAAATCGGATTTTCCTTCGCTTCCACGATCTGGTTGGGGCGGGAGGATTCGAACCTCCGAATGCCAGAGTCAAAGTCTGGTGCCTTACCACTTGGCGACGCCCCAGTCTGTTTCCGCAGGCCTGGGGCGGGCAAGCCCCAGGCTCAGGGGACGGTCCAGAAGGAGTCCCGGAGATGCATCTCCTGAACCTCCTCCATGCTCTTTTCTTGAGCCGGGAGCGGGGCAGCCGCAGCCATGGGCTGCCGCATCTCCCTCTCCTCGCCGTCCATCACCGACATCGACACCGAGGACAGGGCTTGATCCCCCTCCTCGCCGAGCATTCTATGGTATTCCCCCAGAACCTTCTCTTCGATCATCCGCCGCGTCTCGTTGTTCAGGGGATGGGCTACGTCCTTGAACTCCCCGTTCTTCTTCTTGCGGCTCGGCATGCTGATGAAGAGGCCCTCCCTCCCCTGGATGATCTTGATGTCGTTGACCATGAAGCACTGGTCAAAGACGATCGATACGAACGCTTTGAGCTTCTCTTCCTGGATCGGAAATACCTTGACTTCTGTGATCTCCATTTCGCGTCCTCTCCATCATCCATCCCTGGTGGACCCTCGGCGTGCGGCGGGGGGGCGGCGCTACAGGGGGAGCGCTCACTCCGGGCGGCAGCCCGCGGCAGACACCCAAAGCCTTTGCGGGCTCTCCTGATCGCAGGCAGGGCTCGAAAGCCCGCCGACGGAGCACCGCCTTAGACACGCGCCAGCATCAGTGATCCGATTATATACCGAGGCTGGCTCCGGAGGACATGAAAAGGAAGACCTGCGGGTAGGCCTTTTCCGGTCACAGGGAGCAGCGGGGAGACCTCGGAGGGCGGCCCCGCCTCTTCGCAGCGGCGTAAATGCTAGAGGATAAAGGCCGGTCTGTCAAATCTACCGCGGGGCGTAGAGGTCGTGGCACGACGCGTCGCGGTAGGAAGCAGGCCGTTCCAGCACTCCCGGCTCCCCCGCCAGGTTCTCGCGCAACACCTCCCGCCAGCGCATCTGGATGTCGCGCCCCCGGTCGGAGAGGTAGGCCCAGTTGTCCCGGCGCCGGAACCAGACGGAGGGCTCCTTCTCCTCCCAGAGAGTCCAGCCCATGACCGCGCCATCTTCCGCGACGTCGGCGGCCCACCTGCGGCCGAGATCGTCGCGGAACTCGACCTGCCGCCCCTTGCGCTCCGGCTCCGCCTCGTCGGTCGGCTGGGCCGGCACCCGTCCCATCAGCAGGGCCGGCAGCGAGAGGAGAGGGAAGGGACCCAGGGGGATTCCAGACACGTCGAAGCTCCCCTCGAACAGGCAGGAGACCTTGTTGCGGTGGTCGAGCCACAGCCCCTTCTCCTCGGTGACGTCGAGCCCCCAGAGGGAGCGGCCCACGGGGTCCACGGCCTGAATCTGGTAGCGGATGGGCGAGGCGAGACGGAGGGTCACGCGGAAGGAGCCCTCCCCTTCCGGACCTTCGTAGCTGATCCGGTACAGGCGCTGGGAGCCGAACGCCTCGGCCGGGAGCTCCCAGGAAGGAGTGCCGGCGCCGCCCGCCTGCGGCCGCGGACCGCGTCCGGTAGCGCAGCCGGCCAGGAGGAGGGCCAGGGAGAGGACAGCGAGGGTAGATCTAAGGCCGGGGACGGACGTCGCCCGGGAGACGTTCCAGCTTGCGCCGCACCTGGTCCAGGTTGTCGTCCTCCAGCTCGAGCGCTCGCCGGTACGCCTCACGCGCCCTCTCATTCTGCCCCAACGCCACATAGACATCCCCCAGATGCTCCTGCAGCGTCGCGTCGGCGGGCTCGAGCCGGACGGCCCGTTCCAGATAGTTTCGCGCCTGCTCGTGACGGCCGAGCTGATGATAGGTCCAGCCCAAGGAATCGACATAGGCCCCGTTGTCCGGCTCCAGCGCCACTGCGCGGTTCACCAGCGCCAGGGCCTCCTCCAGGTTCTCACCCGACTCGGCATAGGTGTAGCCGAGATAGTTCAGAGCGGCGTGGAAATCCGGATCGAGGGCGAGCACGCGCCGGAACTCGGTCACGGCCTTGCCCTTCTGCCCGGTGCGCTCGTAGGCCGAGCCCAGCAGAAAGGCCGCGGCCACGGAGTCCTTCTGCTTCGCGGCCAGCCGCTCCAGCACGGGGATGGACTCGTCGTACCGGTCCAGCCGCTGGTACGACTGCGCGGCCGTGAGCACGGCCATGGCGTCGCTCGACTCGGCAAGCCCCGTGAGGATGCGGCGCGCCTCCCGCTCGTCGCCCGAGCGGAACAGCAGCTCGGCCCGGCGGCTCTGGAAGGCTGGCGAAGAGCCGCCCTTGTCCAGCAGCGCCATGGCCTCGCTCTGCCGCTTCGCCTGCATCAGGGCATCGGCCTGGATCAGCAGGGCCTGGGAGCGCACCGACTCGTCCCCGGCCGTGAGCAGCGGGGCGAGGGCGCGGCCGACCTGGTCCCACTCCTTGGCCTCGAACCAGGCCTGGGCAAGCTCCATGCGCACGTCGCGCTCGTCGTCGGTCTTGCCGGCCTTGGCGAGCTGGTCGGCCAGCTCGGAGAGCAGCCGCGTCGCATCTGCGGTCCGGCCGTCGCGCAGCAGGGCGCGGGCCACGGTCAGCGCCAGGGGGACGTTGTCGGGCTGGGCCTCGCGCAGGGGAGCGAGCAGCTCCAGGGCCTCGCGGTGCCGGCCCTCGGCCGTGAACACGAGCCCTTTGACCAGGGACAGGAAGGCGCGGTCCGGAGCGGCGGCGGTATCTCCCGCGACTCCCGGGACGGCTCCCTGGGCGGCCGGGGCTCCAAGAAGCGCGTCGGCGGCCTGCAGGGCGCCTTCCAGGTCGCCCGTGCGGTAGAGCTCCCAGGCGAGCTGGCGACGCAGGCGCGGCTCGTCCCTGACCGCTTCGGGGGCGCCGCGCAAGGCCTCCACCGCGCCGCGATGGTCGCCGCGCTGGCTCAGCAGCTCGACCAGGGTGAGCCGGGCCTCCAGGGAGGCGGGATCGAAGGTGAGGATGTCGCCGAGCACCTTCTCGGCTTCCGCCTGCTTGTCCGATCTCAGCAGCGCCTCCACCAGGAGGGCGTAGGCCATGCGCTGCTGGGGCAGGCGGGTGACCAGGTCGCGCAGCACCTCCGCGGCCTTCTCGGGCTGGCGCTGGTCGAGGTAGATCTGGCCCAGCGCGAGGGCCGCCTGCGGGTCCTCGGGATCGCGCTGGCGCACGGTCTCCAGGGCGGACTGGGCGGTGGCCAGGGCCGCGGGGTCCTGGGCGGCCAGCTCGAGGTAGACCTCGCCGACCGCGCGCAGAACGTCCAGGTTGTCCGGCGCCTTCTCCCGGGCGCGGGCCAGGGTGTCGGCGGCGCGCTTCAAGTACTCCTCGCGCACTCCCGGCGCGCGGGAGTACTGCGCCAGCCGCATCAGGAGCTGGGCGTGCTCCAGCCGCACGTAGGAGGCGTCGGGAGCGAGCTTCTCGGCCTCCTGGTAGGCGGTCAGCGCCTCGGGCAGCGAGCCCTCGACGGACAGCAGCTTGGCGAGAGCGAACTGATAGGCTGCCTCGTCCGAAAGCGCGGCCTGCCCCGCGGGTCCAGTCGCGGAGGACGCTGCGGAGGACGTGGACGAGGGAGCGGGAGACGAGGGAACGGGGGCCTGCGCACCTGCCTGGCCGGCCAGGGAAGTCCAGGAGAGCAGCAGGGTGGCCGGCAGCAAGACGAAAAAGCCCTTCACAACCGGCAGGATATCAGCGCCGGGAGCCGCTTTACAAGGCCGTCGAGCCGACTCTATAATGTCGCCCTTGCAGTTAAGTAACGTAAGATGAAGAGGTTAGAAGCGGCTCTCGCGACGGCTCTCATGAATGGCTAAGCTCGGACAGCTCCTGGTAGCTCGCGGCTGGATCACGGTCCAGCAGCTCACTCGCGCCCTGCAGGCCCAGCAGGTGGTGGGCGGGCGTGTGGGCACCTGTCTGCTCGAGATGGACGCGATCACCGAGGACAATCTCCTCAAGGGCTTGTCAGAGCAGCTCGGCGTGCCCGCCGTCAGCATGGACGATCTGCGCGGAGTGCCCCAGGAGGTGGTGGCCCTGATCCCGGACAAGCTGGCGCGCCGCTGCCGGACGATCCCCTTCCGGGTGGTGGGAAGCCGCCTGGACGTGGTGATGCTGGAGCCGCGCAACCTCGCCTCCCAGGACGAGATCGCATTCGCCTCCGGCAGGCGGGTCATGGTCTACGTGGCCCACGAGCTGCGTATCCTGGAGGCGCTGGAGCGCTACTACCGGGAGGAGAGCCCGTCGCGGATCAGCCTCCTCGTGGAGCGCCTCAACCGCGCCCGCTACTTCTGGGAGCGCGACAAGCCCGCGGCGGCCAACCCCGCCGGTGGGGGCCTGGGCGACGACCTGAACCGCCTCTCGTCGCTTCCCCCGTCGCGCCCCCGGGTTGCCCCCCAGGTGCCGCCGCCCGCTCCAGCCGCTCCAGCCGCTCCAGCCGCTCCAGCG
>JANOCF010000339.1:0-5178 GCA_031412055.1 Holophagales bacterium
TGCGCCGGGAGATCCTGATCCTCCTGCCCGTCGCCCTGCTGCTGCTGGTCGTCCTCTCCACCTTCACCCTGCTCTCCTACCGCAACGCCGTGGAGCGGCTCGTGGCGGAGCGGCAGGACGAGGCCGCCCGGCTGGCGCAGCAGGTGGCGGAGCGGCTGGCCGCCCAGGACAGCCTGTCTCCCGTCGACCTGCGCGCCTTCGCTCCGATGGCCGCCGGAGCTGCGGTCGTGGACGAATCCGGCGCCGCCATGGTCACGGCCGGGGAGATGCCTTCCGACGGGCTCCTTCTCCTCGCGCCCGGCGCCGATCTGGACCATCTGAATGCTCCTTCGGGGATGGGGCCCAACGCGGCATTGCCCGAGACCGTGGCCGGCATCGCGCCGCTGCATGGACCGGGGCCGAGGAGGTGGGTGCGGGTCGACCTGCCGGCCGGTGTGCTCGCCGGGCAGGAGCGCGCCCTGAAGGTGCTGTCGGTGGTGGTGCTGGGCCTCAACAGCGCCTTGCTGCTCCTCGTCCTCTCCTTTCTGCGCCACCTGATGGCTCCGTGGGAGACGCTCCTCGCGCGCGCCCGCCAGATGGGCGCCGAGCAGGAGGCCGGAGAAGGGGAGATCGAGTTCCTCCTCTCCACGTTCGAGCGCGCCCTGACGTCGCTGGCCAGCCGGGAGGCCCGCCGTCCCGAGGACGACATCGCGGCCCTGGAACGGACCCTGTCGGCCAGCTTCCAGAGCGGTCTCCTGCTCGTCGACCGCTCCGGCGGCGTGCTGACCCTGAACGCCGTGGCAGCCAGTCTGCTCGGCATCGAACCGCCCCCGGCGGGAACGACCCGCACCGAAGCGCTGGCCGGCCAGCCCGAGCTGCGCGACATCCTGTCGGCGGCCGTAGTCGACCAGAGCGCGCCGCGCCGCCAGGAGTGCACGGTGCGCACGGGAGGCGAGACCCGCAAGCTCGGGCTGACGGTCCACCCGCTGCGCCGCGACGACGGCAGCGTCCGCGGCTGGCTGGTGCTCTTCGCCGACCTGACCGAGGTGCAGCGCCGGGCCGAGGAGAGCCGCCTGGCCGAGAGCCTCGCCCAACTGGGCGAGATGGCCGGCGGCGTGGCCCACGAGCTGCGCAACAGCCTGGCCACGCTGCGCGGCTACCTGACCCTGATCGAGCGCCGGCCGGACGAGGAGTCCATCGCCGACTACCTGTCCGAGATCCGGCACGAGGCCGACCACCTGGAAAGGGTGCTGGAGGACTTCCTCGCCTTTGCCCGGCCGGGCACGGCGCGGCTCCAGGAGATCTCCCTGACCCAGCTCGCCCGGCGGGCGGCGGCCGATCCCGCGCTTTCGGGGGTGGAGGTCCGGGTGAACGCCGCCGCCGACGTGCGGCTGCGCGGCGACGCCCAGCTCATCGAGCGGGCGCTCCGCAACCTGCTCTATAACGCGGCCCAGGCCGAGCAGGAGGCCGGCGGACGCGGTCCGATCGAGCTGAGTATCGCGGAGCTTGAAGGCGACGACGGAGTGGAGCTGGCGGTCGCCGACCGCGGTCCGGGCCTGCCGCCCGAGATGCGCGAGCGGCTCTTCCACCCCTTCGCGACCGGCCGGCGCGGCGGGGTCGGCCTGGGCCTGGCGCTGGCTCACCGCATCGTCACGCTGCACGGCGGGCGGATCCGGCTCGACGACCGGGAAGGCGGCGGCACCCGGGCCGTGCTCACCTTCCCCCGTGACACGATCGTTACCGTCAGTAGCGATTCCAGCCCCGTCTGATCTCCTGCCCGGAGTGCTGTCCACAACAATAAGCCCATTGTCTACTATGGTTTAGGCCATCCAAAGCGGCCGTTTCGGCCGATGGCACCCGCCTTGCTCCTTGGGGGCTTGCCATGAAAAACCAAAAGAGTCGAGTCCGCGAAGGTGGATTCACGCTGATCGAGGTGCTGGTCGTCCTCGCGATCCTCGCCATGATCACCCTGATGGCTGCCCCTTACCTGGCCACCCAGATCCAGCGCAGCAAGCTGATCGGGGCCGCCAACCAGGCCGTCGGAGTGCTGCGCATGGCGCGCATGGACTCAATCAAGAACTCCCAGTGCGCGGTGGTGTTCATCGACCCGGCGCTGGGGCAGATGCAGGCGTACTCCGACCGGGACGCCAACTGCGTGCTGAGCGCGCCGGACGTGAAGATCGGCGAGATGGTCCTGCCCAAGAACGTCACGTTCACGGCGCCGGACGGAACGGCGGGGTTATTCTCGGTCAAGAGCTTTAGCAATCGCGTGGCCATATTTGAGGGCGACGGCTCGATCAGGAGGACGGGCGCGTTCCGCTTCGAAGCCCGGGAGCTCGGCGGGCGCAAAGCCAACTGGCTCGAGGTCAGTGTGGACCCGCAGGCGACGGCGCGGATCGAGCTGCGCAAGTGGAAGGGTCCGGACAACCCCGACGCCACCGCCGTCGACAACACCCTCAACTGGCACGCCAACGGCGAAGGGGGGAGCTGGAAATGGAACTGAAGTCCGGGCAGCGCGGCTTCTCGGTCATCGAGGTGCTGATCGCCTCGCTGATCTTCCTGGTCATCGCGGTGGGCATCCTGCCGCTGTTCGCGGCCTCGACCAAGAACAACATGGACGGCCGGGAGGCGACCGAGGTCAGCAACTTCGGCCGCTCGGCGGTGGAAGACCTGCTCCAGGCCACGTTCGACGACGCGCGCCTGATCGTGCCGTCCGCCGCCACCGTGCTGGACAGGCAGGAGTACTACTCCAACACGGACAAGGTCTGGAAGACGGGTACGGGCACCTCCACCGACCGCGCCCAGTGGCGTCGGCGGGTCCGCGTGCGGCAGTTCAACGTCAACGATGTTACGGTGGACGGCATCTTCAACAACCCTCTCCAGGGCAGCGCCGATCTCGGCCAGGTCCACCTCAAGGAGATCGAGGTGGAGGTCTGGAACGGGCGCGACGACAACGCTCTGCTGGTCTCGGGCAAGCGTCTGACCGCCCTGGGCGCAAGCCGCCGTTTCACCGTCCGGATGCTCAAGAGCAAGTGAGGCCGAGATGAACCGCACAGACACATCTAACGTCTCGGGCTCGTCCGCGGGCTTCACCCTGATCGAGCTGCTCGTCAGCCTGGCGGTGACCGCCGTCCTGATCCTCGGCGTGCTGGCGACCTTCGACTTCACCTCGCGCATCAACCGGGTGCAGATGAACGTGGCCGACATGCAGCAGTCGCTGCGCGTGTCGCAGAACGAGGTGGTCAAGCTCGCCCGCATGGCCGGCCGCGGCGGCCTGCCCGCGAACTTCGCGGTGCAGGTGCGCAACAACGTCGCGGCCAACAGCCGGCTGGTCCCGACCCTGCCCGCGACGGCGATCCTCGAGGGCACGGATACCGTGACCATCCGCGGCGTGTTCACCTCATCGCTCTACCAGGTCGATTTTCTCAACCCGGCCACCTGGACTGCCCCCGACGGGGTCGGCAACGGCTCGGTCGTGGTGCTGGAGAAGTCCGCGGGCGTGCCGCAGAACCTCTCGCGGCTCAGCGATGCGGCCAGTGCCGGCGAGACCCTGCTGCTGGTGACACCTTTCGACAACTACGCCGTCGCGCGGGTCGTGAGCACCGCCAACCAGGCCGACTTCGCGGGGACCCTCGACGGGCTGGTGCTGAACTTCGGGCCCTATGACGCGGACGCAGTGCTCGGCGGCGACCTGACGCCCGGCCTGCAGGCGATCGCCTACGTCGGGATCCTGGAGGAGTACGTCTTCTACGTGCGCGACGTGGCCGCGGGCGGCGCCGCCTGGGCAGCCGGCGACATCACCCCGAAGCTGACGCGGGCGCGCATGTTGCCCGGGCAGAACGTGCTCTACGCGGGGGACGCGGGCACCTTCGACATCGCGGACGGCATCCTGGACCTGCAGGCGACCCTGGGCTTCGGCGTGGCCGGCGCTCCGGAAATGCGCCTGAGCACCATCGCGCGCAGCAACCGCCGCGACCCGGAGGCCAAGTTCCGGGCGCCCCTGCTGCCCGCCCTGGTCGAGGACCACGCGTACGCGGCCGGCCACCGGTTCAACGCCGCTGAACAGCGCCGGTACCGCTGGCGTCTGATGCAGTCCAACATCAACCTGAGGAATCTGTGATGAACCCGTCCCGCCCCGCCGTGTCCGCCTCCCGCGGGGAGGCCGGCAGCGCCTATATCGTCGTCCTGCTGGTGCTCGTCGTGCTGGCGATCTTCGGTATCGCCCTGTCGATGATCACCCAGACCGAGATGCAGATCGGCTCCAACGAGCGCACGATCAACCGCGTCTTCTACGCCGCCGACGCGGGCATCGAGCTCGCTATCGCCCGCGCGATCGTGACGGCCGATCACACGCCGCAGAGCTTCCTGTACACCGACTCGGGCGCGAACATGGTCAACAGCAAGTTGGAAATGGGCACCCAGGTCGAGGTCTCGGCCTTCCACCCCATCCAGGTGACCGCGTGCAATCTCTGTGAGATCAACAACATCGGCACCTATCAGGACAAGGCTTTCTACAAGGTGAACCACGCGGTCACGGCGCGGGCGAGCCGCTTCGCCACCCTGACCGCGGGAGACGACCGCACCCCGCTGGCCCAGAAGACCATCAGCGCCATGGTTGAAATTCAGCCGTTCCGGCCTTCGGTCGCATCCCTGGCGAGCGTCAACGATCCGATAGAGTTGGCAAAGATCAAGTTCTGACCACAGGAGGATCAATCTCATGATCCGTCAAAGTTCCAAGCTGCGCGGCCCGGCCGTCGCCGCCGTCGCCATCGCCTTCCTCATCGTGCTCGCTTTGGGGCAGACTCCGGCGTACACCGACGACATCGACCTGTTGCGTTTTACGACGGCGAAGCCGTATGTGTTTTTCATCCTGGACAACTCGGCCTCGATGACCCTCTCGCCGGATGGCAAGTGGGTGCACGGCAACGGGGACGACCCGCGCTCCAAGCTGTACCAGGCCAAGAAGGTCCTCCACGACGTCTTCAAGGACGTCAACGACATCCACTTCGGCTACGCGGCGTTCAACCAGGACTTCGCGCGGGTGACGGCCAAGCACTGGCTCTACTACTTCACGGCCACCGCGAGCAACAAGCTGCCCAACGGCTGGCCGATCGCCTACCCGGCGTCCGATCCTGACGGCCCCATCGCCACCGCGGCAGACGGCTCCGTGTCCGACGACTTCGAGGGCGACCTGTGGAC
>JANOCF010000340.1:0-4382 GCA_031412055.1 Holophagales bacterium
TCGAAGCCGAGGGTCTGGCCGGTGTCGAGCTTGCCGATGTGCTCCCTGGACAGCGTGATGCCGCCGAAGATCGGATAGACCTCGCGCCGGCCGCGGCTCTGGCGGTCCTTGAGGCGCTCGGGCTCGAGCACCTTGGGCGGCACGTGCAGGGTGAACTGGCCGCCGCCGTTCGAGCTCAGGCCGACGGCGACGTAGACCTGGCGCAGGATGGCCTCATCGGTCTCCAGACCGAGGGCACGCAGGAAGACGGTACCGTGGAACTTGCGCTTGCGGTCGATACGGACCGAGAGCACGTCTTTCTGGTCGTACTCGAACTCCACCCAGGAGCCGCGATACGGAATGATCTTGGCCAGGTAGGAGCGGGGCCCCTCCTTGGTGAAGAACACGCCCGGGCTGCGGTGGAGCTGGGAGACGATGACCCGCTCGGTACCGTTGATGATGAACGTGCCGTTGTCCGTCATCAGCGGGATGTCGCCGAAGTAGACCTCCTCCTCCTTGGCGTCGCGCATCATGCGCGCGCCGGTCTCGGGGTCGCGGTCGTAGACGAACAGCCGGAAGGTGACCTTGAGCGGCACGGCGAAGGTCATGCCGCGCTCCTGGCAGTCGGAGATCGAGTACTTCAACTGCAGGTCCACCGGGTTGCCGCAGATGTCGCACTTCGTCACGCGGTTCTTGTTGACGAAACCGCACTCGGTGCAGGTGACCGTCTCCTCGTGCGGATGGTCCGTCATGATCTTGGCGCTGCAGTTGGAGCAGGTCATGCGGAGGTACTCGAGCCCCTTGAGCTCGCCGCACTTGCACTGCCAGTCGCCGATCGAGTACTTGACGAAATCGAGAGAACAGGTCTCCCGGAAGTCCGAAAACGGGAAGATGCCCGTGAACACCGACTGCAGGCCCTGATTGGCGCGCTCTTCGGGCAGCAGGTTCATCTGCAGAAAGCGCTCGTAGGACCTCCGCTGGACGTCGATCAGGTTGGGGATCGGCAGCGACGTCGTGATTCGGGAGAAGTCTTTCCGGTGGCCGTTGCGCCCTGGACTCTGCTGAGTGGTGGTTTTATCCATAGGGGTGGTCCTTGCTATCTCCTCGTGCCTGAGTAACATCAACGCTGCAACACGGTTACCCGGCGGCGCGGCGGCGCGGCGCAGGATCGGAGTGAGGCCGCTGGAGGGCCGGGGCTCCTGTTGCGGAAGCAGAAGACACCATGCCCGACCCCCCGCTTCGTTTGCGGAGGGCCACCGGGCATGGTGCACAGATTCCAGAACAGAGGCGCCGCCCGGTTTATGCCAGGATCTCCCCAAAGGAAGCCCAGGGCGACCGGGCAGGCGCCGTTCCAGGAGCGGGTTGGAGTCGACGTGGTTCGCAGCGACGTAGTTCGCCTCGCTCCACGCTTACTTGATCTCGACCGTAGCCCCAGCCTCTTCGAACTTCTTCTTGATCGACTCCGCCTCATCCTTGGAGACTGCCTCCTTGATGGTGGCAGGAGCCGACTCCACCAGATCCTTGGCCTCCTTGAGGCCGAGGCTGGTCACTTCGCGGACCGCCTTGATGACGTTGATCTTCTTCTCGCCGGTAGCCTTGAGGACAACGTCGAACTCGGTCTTCTCCTCCACCACGGGGGCGGCGGCACCACCGGCGGCCGGCGCGGCAGCCACGGCGGCGGCGGCGGACACACCGTAGTGGTCCTCCAGCGCCTTGACCAGGTTGTTGAGCTCGAGCACCGTCATCGTATCGATCTGCTGAATGAATTCTTCGGTCGCGATAGCCATTGTCTCTCCTTCGCTGCGGACTCCCTGAGTCCGGATCTAAAAAATATTCACAGCAGGGCCTCAGCTGGCCTGCTCTTCTTCTTCTTTCTTTTTCCGGACCTGGTCGAGCACCATCACGAACGACTGCGGAACGGCCGCGAGCACCCTGGCAAAACGGATGATCGGCGACTGCAGCAGGAACAGCAGCTTGGCGATGAGCTGTTCACGGCTGGGCAGCGCGGCGATGTCCTTGATCTGGTCGGCGGCGACCGCGCGCCCTTCCACCAGACCGGCCTTGAACTTGAGGACCGGAACATCCTTGGCGAAATCCGTCAGCGCCTTGGCCAGCGCCACCGGGTCCTTGTCGCTGAAGGCGACAGCGGTGGGGCCGACGAAGTGCTCCTTGAGCACGCCCAGCGACTCGCCGTCGATGGCGCGCAGGGCCAGGGTGTTCTTCACGACGATGTACTCGCCGCCGCTCTGGCGGACCTTCTCCCGCAGGTCGGTGACCTGCGGGACCTTGATCCCCTGGTAGTCGAGGACGAAAGCGTGGGGCGCCACGGCCAGGCGCTGCTCGTAGGCCTGGAGGAGCTCCGACTTGTCTTCACGGGTCAACGGCATGATCTTGATCTCCTCGCGATCTCTTCGGCTCAGGCGTCGGCCGAGGCGGTGAGCGCAGCCTCGTCCACCTTGATGCCCGGCCCCATGGTGGAGGACAGGCTCACGGCCCTGACGTACTTGCCTTTCGCCGCGCTGGGCTTGGCCTTGATGACAGCACCGATCAGCGCGTCGGCGTTCTCCCCGAGTTTTTCGACTCCGAAGGAGACCTTGCCCACAGGGGCGTGAATGATGCCCGTCTTGTCGACGCGGAACTCCACCTTGCCGGCCTTGATCTCCTGCACCGCCCTGGCGACGTCCAGGGTGACGGTGCCGGCCTTGGGGTTGGGCATCAGACCGCGGGGGCCGAGCACCTTGCCCAGGCGTCCGACGACGCGCATCATGTCCGGGGTTGCGACCACGGCGTCGAAGTCGAGCCTGCCGTTTTCGATCTCCTTGGCCAGTTCGTCGCTGCCGACGATGTCCGCTCCGGCGGCTTCCGCCTCGCGGAGCTTCTCGCCGGTGGCGAAGACCAGCACGCGGGAGGTCTTGCCGAGGCCGTTGGGCAGCACCACGGTGCCGCGGACCATCTGGTCGGCGTGCTTGGGATCGACGCCCAGCCGCATCGCGATCTCCACAGTCTCGTCGAACTTGGCGTAGGCCGCGTCCGCCGCGATCTTGATCGCCTCGAGCAGGGGGTAGGGCCGCTGCTCGACCTTCTCCGCCGCCTGCCTGTATTTCTTTCCGTGCTTCGCCACGATCTGCTCCTTACCTATTAACCCTGAATCTCGAGGCCCATGGAACGGGCGGTGCCTTCGATGGTCTTGATCGCCGCTTCGAGGCTCGCCGCGTTCAGGTCGGGCATCTTGGTCTTGGCGATCTCCTCGACCTGCGCCCGGGTCACGGTGCCCACCTTCTTCCGGTTCGGCTCGCCCGAACCCTTCTGGATCCCGGCCGCCTTGATCAGCAGGATCGGGGCGGGCGGCGTCTTGGTGATGAAGGTGTAGCTGCGGTCGGCATAGACCGTGATCACCACCGGGATGATCAGGCCGGACTGAGCCGCGGTGCGGGCGTTGAAATTCTTGACGAAGTCCATGATATTGACGCCCGCCTGACCCAACGCCGGCCCTACCGGGGGGGCCGGAGTGGCCGCGCCCGCCGGAATCTGCAACTTGATCTGCCCTGTTATCTTCTTCGCCATTGTATTAAGAACCCCGGATCAGATTTTCTGGACCTGTGAGAAGTCCAGCTCCACCGGCGTCTGCCGGCCGAAGATCGTGACCATGACCTTCAGGGTGTTGCGGTCGAGATTGACCTCGTCCACGACGCCCGTGAAATTGTTGAACGGACCGTCCGTGATCCGGACCGGCTCCGCCTTCTCGAACATGTACTTGGGCTTCGGCTTCTCCTTGGCGGTCACGACCTGCTCAAGGATCTGGTTGACCTCTTCCTCGGACAGCGGGGTCGGTTTCTTGCCGGTACCCACGAAGCCGGTGACCTTGGGCGTGTTCTTCACCACGTGCCATGCCGCGTCGGACATCTCCATCTCGACGAGGATGTAGCCAGGAAAGAACTTCCGCTGGGTCTCCTTCTTCTTCCCGCCCTTGTACTCGACCACCGTCTCGGTCGGAATGCGGACGTCTCCGAACGCCTCGCCCATGCCCATGGCTTCGGCCCGCTGGCGCAAGGTCTCCTTGACCCGCTCCTCGAACCCGGAGTAGGTGTGGACGATGTACCACTTGCGCGCGTGCGGCGTTGGTGCGCCTTCCGTACCTTCCGTCATGAGCCGAGCACCTTCACAAGTCCCACATACCCCTTCTGAATGAGGAGGTCCGCGACCCAGAGATAGATGGCGAAGACGACGCTGGTGACGACCACCACGATGGTCGTCGCAATGACCTCCTCGCGCGTGGGGAAGGAGGCCTTCCGCATCTCGGACCTGACCTCGCCGAAGAAGGTGAGCGAGCGCGCCCAGTTCCCCGACTTGAAGAGCCAGAAGCCCAGGGCGGCCAGTCCGGCCACCACGACGAGCAGGACGAC
>JANOCF010000341.1:0-2558 GCA_031412055.1 Holophagales bacterium
GATCCGAGCACGAACCAGCACCCGAACTCGCACGACTTCGCGCAGCTCGAGTCCATCTACGCGCACCTCGACAGCACCACCACGGTCGGCATGGCGCTGCCCTCGTCGGTGCCGCCGGCGATGCGCAACATCGTCCTCTCCGGCGTCGATCAGTTCGGCCCGGTCGTAAAGGCGGTCAAGAACGGTCGCGGCCTGGCCACGTACCACCTGCAGGACTTCGGTCACGGCAACAAGGTCATCACGCACGTTTTCTGGGCGCTCGACAGCAACCAGAACCACTAAATCGGATCGAAGGGCATTCCTGCACGTTGGGTGCAGGGATGTATCGGGCATCTCGGGGGCTCCTACATAGGAGCCCCCGCTTGTTTTTGGGACAGCCTTACCACTTCACGGGCTTGAGTGTAGGTCCGACGATGTGCCCGAAGTCACCAGGACCCTCGTGCGCGAGGTCGTGAGTGAAGTGAGCCCCATACCAGATCACGACGTCTTTGTTGTCTATAGACTCGCCATTGACCCAGGCGTCCAGACCCGCCTCGTACGGGGGGCCCACCGCCACAACACCATCGTCAATCTCCGAGCCGCGGTAGCGCAGGATCCAGAGATCGCCCTTCGGGAACGGCCAGTCCGGGGCTGCCGTGGCAACGCCGTCGTTAGGACCGGGAATGATCTCGTAGCCTTCGCCCGTCTCTATGTTCTCGACCAGCCACTTGCGTTTGCGGGCCGGATCCCGGAACCGCTTGATCTCGAACGTCTTGGTATGCCATTTCTGAGATCCGCTCAGAGGCGGGTTGTTGAACTCCCGAACGCGGTTGCCCCCGGCGGTCCGGATATCGAAGTCGAGTCGCCAGTAAGCATGGTGATGATGCCGGGTGCACACGCACGAGCTGCTGACCGCCGAGAAACCGAACCGCGGCCGGATCGTGCCGTCGCTGTGGAGGCGCCACTCGCTTACGTACCGGTACCAGCCCGCTTCCATTTCGCTGACCAGCACCACCTCCTGCCCCTGGACGTAAACGCCGACCCCCAGGAAGTTGCCGGCGTCCGAACCTGTGTCCAGGATGGTCTTCGCGGGACTGGGACAGAGGCGGAACCCAGGCGCCACATCCGTGCCCGTGGCCTGGATCATCCCCTCCTGGTTTTGCCAGTCGCGGTAAGGTCCGCAAGCGTTACCGTCATACTTCACATTGAGAATGGGAACGTGAGCCCGGTACAACACACGTTTTCCCTTGTAGTCGAGGTACCGGAGCTCAACCCCCGAGCCGTTGGTACCGGAGGAAGCGGCCGGCCGGACCACGAGGAACTTCCAGATTACCTGACCACCCTTGGAAACCGTTACCCAGGCCTGCCCCGGGACATTTCTGGTGGTAGGCTGGCTGGCATCGGGTAGACCGCAAATGCCATTTCCCGCCCTGGAGTTTCCCGGAGCCCTCTCCTCGAATCGCGTCACCTCTCCAGTCGCGAGGTTGACCCCGATGATCTCGTGACGATCAAGATTCTGCTCGCCGGTTGGCATGAGGCCCACGGTAACGATCCGCTCCCTGCGTCCGTCAGGCAGCTCGTTCGCAACGATGGGGGGCATGGGCGGATACGGCCGCACCCGCTGCTCGCGCATCGCCACCCCGACCGCGCTGGATCGAGTGGCCAGTTGCGTCGCAGCCTCGAACTCTTCCGCGCTGGGAGGGAACTGCACGCCGGATTCCTCCACCTGCAGGTCGCTCAGATCCTTGAGACGGCCGGTTGCCTCGATCGTTCGATGGTTCGAATAGCTGTAGTAGCGCGCCTCGAACCGGCTTGGCGCCGCTGGAGCCGTGGTCTCTCTCTTGCCGGGAGCGTCGGGATCGATCAGCCGGAAGGTCAGAAACTGGTAGTTCTCGCCGAGGTACTTCTGGAGAAGCGGCTGGCGGGGCAACTCCCCGAGCAGCCTTTGGACCGCCGCGGGGTCGGGTCCTCGCGTCTTGAACCGGATGGTCAGGGCGTCCGAGACGGCCGCGGGCTCGATGCTGTCATCGCTCACGATGCATGCTCCTTTCCGGGCCGATTCTCGGCCTCAGCGCGACGCCCAGGAGTTGCCGGGTGCCACTGGGAAGAAGAGACGATGGAAAGCTCGGTTTTACCTCGCTGAGGCGGCGAGCCCGCACGATGCCTCAGAGGTCACCCTTGACCAGGGTCACGCCCCGAGGGTCCCGGGCGATAAGATCCGCTCGAAGGGGCTCCATCCCAGGTGAGGAGCCATGGCGATGAGCAGCAGCGGCAAGGAGAGCAGGGCACTCACCCAGAACCGGCGGGTCATGTCGCGCAGCTCAGGGTTCTCCTCCTCCCCGGCCGTCGCCGTCCGCGGCTCCAGCGCCATGCCGCAGATCGGGCAGTTGCCTGGCTTGTCGCGGACGATCTCCGGGTGCATGGGGCAGGTATAGACGGCCGCGCCGGAGGTGGCTCTGGCCGTCGTGCCTGGTTCAGGGGAGCGATGCTGGGCGTGGTCCTTCATCGTGCCTCCATGGCCGCCATCGCTACGAGGACCCGGCCGGCGCTGCGGGTAGGGTAGGTGAGGTGATCGTCTT
>JANOCF010000342.1:0-1524 GCA_031412055.1 Holophagales bacterium
CGGTGAACACGCCGGGCTCGGGATGGCCGAAGAGCAGCGCTCCCAGGATCTCTTCCGAACGCGAGACCACGGGCGCGGCCAGGTAGCTGCGCACGGGCAGGCCTGCCGGTGGGAATCTGGGGCCGAAGCGGGGGTCCGCGAGCACGTCGTGGATGCGGAGAATCCCCTCCTCTTGGAGGGCCGGCATCGCGAACCCGTCGAAGGCCTCGCGCGGCGCGCCGCAGAGCTTGTAGAGCCTGTATGAGGCGCCATCCGGACCGGCTGGGCCATCCGGATCAAACCCGTGGTGGAAGAAGGCTCCAAACTGCGCGCCGGTAACGTGCGTGGCCTCGTCCGTGATGGCCTGGAGGAGCTTTTCGAAGTCCAGCTCGCCGGCCATGGCCATACCGATCGCGCGGAGAGCCTGGCTGATGCTGGCCTCCCCCCGCAACTCGCGTTCGGAGCGCCGCAGATCGGTGGCGATCTGCTCGGCCCGCCAGCGGGCTTCGACCTGGGCGCGGGTCAGGCCGAACAGCACGGCGCTGGACAGCAGCCCGGCCAGGAGCAGGAGCGGCGCCTGGTCGCGGTCCGAGCCCGCCTCGAACGCCGGAAGGGTGGAGTAGATGACCGTCCAGGAGGTGTCGGCCACCTCGAAGCTCTCCCGATGCGTGAGCAGCGGTTTTGAACCCACCACCTTGGGCGAGTGCGACCGGTAGAGGAGGCTGCCCAGGGATGGCTCGCCCGCGTAGACCTCCATGGCCAGGCTCGTGCCGCCACCGCCACGGATGCCCTGAAGGAGGTCGCGGGCGCGGAACGGGCTGAAGACGAAGCCCGCCAGCGCGTCGCGCCTCTGCTCGACGGTTTCGGCGGGCTCTCCGCGCCGGTAGACCGGAATGTAGATCAGGAAGCCGGTCTGCTTGTGCGGCTCGATCTCCTGGACAAGCTTGACCCTGGGGGTGGCGGCGGGCTGGCCGGTGTCGCGGGCACGCTCCATGGCTGCCCGGCGCGTGGGCTCCGTGGACATGTTGTAGCCCAGGGCCGCGCGGTTGGGCGCGTCCAGCGGCTCCAGATAGACAATGGTGTGGATGTCGTCGCGGCTGGATTGGGGCCAGATCCGGAACCGGGGCTCGCCGCTGCGCCGGTACGCGGCGACGGTGGCATCCTGCCACTCCGCGTCGAGGCGCAGACTGAAGCCGATCCCCTGGATGCCGGGGTAGCGGCGCGAGAGGTCGAGGCCGGAGACGAAGGTCCTGAACTCGTCGCGGCTGACGTCGTCGCTGGAGATGAACAGCCCGCGGGCGCCGCGCAGGAGCGCGACGTAGGTCTCCATCCGGCTCTGGACGATGGACTGGTTCTTCTGTACCAGGTTCTCGAAGCGGAGCTGATCTTCCTCGCGGGCGACGTAGGAGCTGTACCAGGTGCCGGTGACCGTCAACAGCAGCGAAAGGGCGAGGACCACGAGGGGGATCCACGAGCGCGGAGGCTTCATGGCGGCTCGCTCTCCTCGACGAGGCTCAGGTACTCCTCCGGGGTGTCCACGTCCCG
>JANOCF010000343.1:0-3105 GCA_031412055.1 Holophagales bacterium
GCTCTGGCGGAAGGTGAGCGTCGCGCCGTTCACCAAGATCCAGGCGGTGGCGGTCTACGAGTCGCCCTTCGACCGCCGCGCCGCGATGGCGCGGGTCAAGGTGGACACGGCGGGAGCGGGCGACGCGTCGCACGGCGTCGACATCCCGTACCTGCCCCGCGAGACGGCGCTCGGGCTCCGCGATCTGCTGGCCCGGCAGGCCGCCCGGACCGCCTTCCGCTGGTAACTTCGAAAACTAGGGCTGGTCCAGGATCGTCTTGACCCGCCCGACCGCGCCGCTGGTCAGACGGACCTTGATTCCATGCGGATGGGTCGGCGAGGGGGTCAGGATCTCGCGCACGATGCCGCGCGTCCTCCTGCCGGTCGCCTGGTCCTGCTTGAGTACGATCTCGACGTCCTGCCCGGGGCGGATGTCCTGTCTGCGCGTGCCGTCCATGATCTATAGAAGCCTCGAAAGGGCCGATCCCATCATGATCGCGCCGATCAGCCCGAGGGCCACCAGCGCACGAAAGTGATTCCTTGCCTTGCGCTCGTCGTACTCGGGGTCCGCGAGGCGGTCCCAGAGCGCGCGGCTGAGGAGCGGCAGCAGGGCGAGCCCTCCCGGCCCGGCCAGGCCGAGGCCGAGCAGGAGCAGGCCCACGGGGTGGTTGGACTCCTCGCTCCGGCTTCCGGCCAGGATGACTCCCAGCGCGATGGCCGCCCACAGCAGCCAGAGGGCGAGATGGATCTGCAGCTTGAACGGTTGATAGATGCCCAGGCGCACGAGGCGAAGCGTAGCATGGCCCGGGTACGGCATTTGTATGTCCCCCGCTGGATGAAAAGGAGGCATGCCATGCGGTTGAAGGACAAGGTGGCCCTGGTTACCGGCGGGGGCTCGGGAATCGGTGCGGCGGCGGCGAAGCTGTTCGCCAAGGAAGGGGCGCGAGTAGCCATCCTGGGGCGGACCCGCGAGAAGCTCGACGAGATCGTGGAGGAGATCCACGAAGAGGGTGGGCAGGCCGAGGTGGTCCAGGGGGACGTCTCGGACTACGCCGACCTGGAGCGGGCGGTAGGAGAGGTGCTGGAGCTCTGGGGGCGGCTCGACATCGTCTTCGCCAACGCGGGCATCAACGGCGTCTGGGCGCCCATCGACGAGCTCGCGCCGGAGGAGTGGGACAAGACGATCGCGATCAACCTGAGCGGCACCTTCTACACGATCAAGGCGGCGGTGCCCCACCTCAAGGAGCGGGGAGGATCCATCATCGTCACCTCCTCCGTTAACGGCACGCGGATGTTCAGCAACAGCGGCGCGAGCGCCTACGCCACGACCAAGGCCGGTCAGGTCGCCCTGACCAAGATGCTGGCCCTGGAGCTGGCCAAGCACCGCATCCGCGTCAACGTCATCTGCCCCGGAAGGATCGTCACGGACATCGAGGAGAGCACGGAGAAGCGGGATCTCGAGGAGGCGCGGGAGCCGATCGAATATCCCGAAGGGGAGATCCCTCTCACCGACGGCAAGCCCGGCTCGGCCGAGCAGGTCGCCCGGCTCGTGCTGTTCCTCGCCTCGGACGAGTCGAGCCACATCACCGGCACGCCGGTCTGGATCGACGGAGGGCAGTCGCTGATGCAGGGCTGATAGGATCGGGCCTCTCACGTACGAGGTGATGGATGCGCGATCTGACCGGCTTCCTGTGTCTTTCCTTGATTCTATCAGGAGCTTTCGCCTGCTCCCCGGCGCTGGAACGGCGTCCAGCCGACCTTGCCAGATCAGTCACGATCTATCGCGACACCTACGGCGTGCCGCACGTCTACGGCCCCACCGACGCGAGCGTCGTCTTCGGGCTGGCGTACGCCCAGGCGGAAGACAACCTCCCGCACCTGGAGGACAACTTCGTGCGCTCCCTGGGCCGGGGCGCGGAGGTGCACGGCGAGAAGGCCGTGAAGGACGATCAGCTCGCCCGTGCCCTGGAGATCCCGCGGCTCGCCCGCGAAGAGTACGAGCGCGCCGAGCCGCGCATGCGCGTGCTCTACGATGCCTACGCCGCGGGGCTGAACCTGTACCTGGAGCGGCACCCAGGGGCTGTGAAGGTTCTGCCACGCTTCGAGCCGTGGCATCCGCTCGCCTTGATGCGCTTCAAGTACCACCAGCTTGAGTTCGTCGGCTACGCGGGCCTGAAGCCGGGAGACCTGCGCATCGCCACCAGCGCGCCGCCGGCCGAGCGGCCGCAGGGCTCCAATTCGTGGGCCGCCGGGCCGGGCCGCAGCGCTACCGGGCACCCGCTGCTCCTGATCAATCCGCACGTCGGCTTCTTCGGCGTCGGGCAGTACTACGAGGCCCACATCCACAGCGACGAGGGATGGAACTTCTCCGGCGTCGGCCGCTTCGGGCTCCCGTTCCTCTACATGGGGCACAACGAGGCGCTCGGCTGGGCACACACCGACAACTACCCCGACACCGGCGACCTCTACGTCGAGACCTTCGACGATCCGGCCAATCCGCTCGCCTACCGCTATGGCGACGGCTACCGCAAGGCCACCGAGTGGACGGAGGAGGTCGGCGTCAAGATGGAGAAGGGGGTCGAGGCGAGGCAGTTCACCTTCCGCAAGACGCATCACGGCCCGATCCTCTCGGAGCACGAGGGCAAGCCGGTCGCGCTCCGGCTGGCGATGCTCGAAGAGGGCGGCTGGCTGGACCAGTGGTACGACATGACGCGCGCCCGCTCCCTCGACGAGTTCAAGACCGCGCTGCGCCGCGTCGCCATCCCCTACATGAACATCACCTACGCGGACCGGGACGGGAACATCTTCTATGCCTACAACGGCACCGTGCCGCGCCGGTCGAGCCAGCAGATCGACTGGCGCCGGCCCGTGGACGGCAGCGACCCGGCCACGGAGTGGCAGGGGTTCCACCCGTTCAACGACCTGCCGCAGCTCACCAACCCGGCCAGCGGGTTCATTCAGAACTGCAACTCCACCCCCTTTGCCACGACCTCGGAAGGGAACCCCGATCCGGCCCGCCATCCCGCCTACATGGTCGGTCCGGAGACCGACAACGCACGGGCGCGAGTCTCGAGGAGCATCCTGACCTCGCGGGAGACGTTCAGTTTCGAGGAGTGGGCGCGCGCG
>JANOCF010000344.1:0-3042 GCA_031412055.1 Holophagales bacterium
GGCGAGCCATCCGGCGGAGCTGAACGAGCCCGGCTCCTGAAGCCAGCCCGCGTGCTACGATTCTTTCGCCCCGCCTCCGGCCCCGTTTCCACCGCGACGGGGCCCTGAACAGGAGGCGGACCATGATCTTTCTCGCATCCATCCTCGACCTGCCGGTCCACGGGAAGACCGGCGAGGTCATTGGGCGCCTGGACGACCTGCTCTTCCGGGTAGACGAGCGCTACCCTCCCCTCGCCGGCCTCGTCGTCCGGGACGGTCGCCGCCGCTTCTTCGTAACGGCCCGTCACCTCCAGGCGCTGAACGGCGCCGCCAAGCTGGCCACCTCCACCGTCGACCTTCAACCGTTCTCGCGCCGCGACGGCGAGGTTCAGCTGCGCCAGGACGTGCTCGACCACCAGCTCATCGACGTCACCGGACGGCGGATCGTCCGCGTGAACGACATTCAGCTCGCCCAGGTGGAAGGGATCTTCCGGGTCATCGGGATCGACATCAGTGCCCAGGCGCTCCTCCGCCGTCTGGGTCCCCGCGCCCTGGCCGGCCGGATCGTCGGCCGCCAGATCATCGACTGGGCCGACGCCCAGTACCTGGCCAGCGCCGCGCCGGTCCAGCTCAAGGTCTCCTACGACCGGCTGACCGAGCTCCACCCGGCGGACCTAGGTCGTATCGTCGACGCCCTCTCCTACCGGGAGAGCGCCGAGATCATGGCCGCTCTCGACAACGAGACCGCCGCCGAGACCCTGGAGGAAGTCAGCGATGAGCGCGTTGCCGACCTCCTCGAAGGCATGGACCAGGAGCGCGCTGCCGACATCCTGGAGGAGATGACCCCCGCCGCTGCCGCGGACGCCCTGGACGACCTGGAAGAGGACGTCGCCGAGCAGATCCTCGCCCGCATGGAGCCGGAGGAGGCCGCGGACGTCCAGGTCCACCTCTCCTACGACGAGAACAGCGTAGGCCGCATCATGTCCACGGACTTCGTAGCCGTCCCCGCGGGCACCACGGTCGGCGGCGCCCTGGCGGCGCTGCGCTCCCTGGAGGAGGTCCCCGATCCGCTGCTCGCGATCTACGTGGTCGATCCCGGGGTCGGTCCGGAGTCGGCAGGGTCGCTGCTCGGGCTGGTCCGGCTGCGCAACCTGATCCTGGCCGATCCGGCCACCCCCCTGGCCGAGGTCACCGACGGCGACCTGCCTACGGTCGAGGCGGACGACCGAGCCGAGGACGCCGCCCGCATCCTGGCCGAGTACAACCTGCTCGCCGTGCCCGTGCTCGACAAGGAGCGCCGGATGATCGGCATCGTCACTGTGGACGACGCCCTAGCCGTGCTGTTGCCCGAAATCTGGCAGCGCCGGGGAGCCCGGGCCTTCGCGGCATGACGGGCCGGCTCTCCCGCCGGCGCTTTCTGCCTTACCTGTTGGCGCTCGGTCCCGGCCTCCTGGCGGCCAGCGCCGGCAACGACGCGGGCGGTATCGCCACCTACGCGTCGGCCGGGGCCTCCTACGGCTACGGCCTGCTCTGGGCCATGGTCCTGGTCACGGTCTGCGTGGGGGTCGTGCAGGAGATGAGCGCGCGGATGGGCGCCGTCACCGGCAAGGGGTTCTCCGACCTGGTACGGGAGAACTTCTCTCTCCGCGCCACGGCCCTGATCCTCTTCACCCTCTTCGTGGCCAACGCGGGGATCATCGTGTCGGAGTTCATCGGCATCGCCGCCGCCGCCGAGCTGTTCGGGGTGAGCCGCTACATCGCGGTTCCGGTGGCGGCGGTCCTCGTCTGGCTGCTGATCACCCGCGGCTCCTACAACCGGGTCGAAAAGGTCTTCCTGGCCCTCTCCCTGGTCTTCCTGGCCTACGTGGGAGCGGCGATCCTCGCCCGGCCGGACTGGGCCGAGGTCCTCCGGCAGACCGCGCGCCCCCTGCCGAAGCTGGAAATCGGCTATCTCCACCTCCTGATCGCCCTCATCGGCACGACGATCTCCCCCTACATGCAGCTCTATGTGCAGTCGTCGGTGGTGGAGAAGGGGGTCAAGCCGGAGGAGTACGCCTACACGCGCTTCGACGTGATCGTGGGCACGCTCTTCGCCGGCCTGATCGCGATGTTCATCATCATCGCCACCGCCGCGACGCTCCACCCACGGGGGATCAGGATCGAGACGGCCGCCGACGCCGCCCTGGCCCTGGAGCCGGTCGCGGGGCACTATGCGGGGGAGCTGTTCGGCCTGGGCCTGCTCGGCGCCTCGCTGCTCGCGGCAGGGGTCCTCCCCCTGGCCACGACCTACATGATGAGTGAGGCCCTGGGCTTTGAGCGGGGTGTCTCGCGGACCTGGGAGGAGGCCCCCATCTTCATGGGGCTCTTCACCGGGCTGATCCTGCTGGGCGCGGTCCTGGCGCTGATCCCCGGGCTGCCGCTGATCCGGGTGCTGGTCGGGGTCTACGTCCTCAACGGCCTGCTCCTCCCGATCGAGCTCTTCGCCATGCTCCGACTGGTCAACAAACGCGAGTTGATGGGGAAGTACGTCAACGGCGGCCTCTACAATGTTCTCGCCTGGTCCATCGCGGTGATCGTGAGCCTGCTATCCCTGACGCTAATCGTCCTCACGGTCCTGGACTGGCTGGGTTGAAGGCCCCTCTTCCCGTCGACGAGGCCCTCCCGGCCTTGATCGCAGCTCTCCGCGAGGGGGGCCGCGAGGGGAGCTCCGCCGTCCTGGTCGCCCCCACGGGCGCCGGCAAGACCACGCGGGTTCCGCCTGCCCTGCTGGGCATCGCAGGAGATCGCAAAATCGTGATGCTCGAGCCCCGCCGCATTGCGGCCCGGGCCGCAGCACGGCGCATGGCGGACGAAGGGGAATGGCGGCTCGGCGAGGAGGTGGGATACCAGGTCCGGTTCGACCGAAAGGCGGGACCCTCCACTCGGATCCTGGTGGTCACCGAGGGGATCCTGGTCCAGATGCTCCAGTCCGATCCCTTTCTGGAGGAGGTCGGCATCGTGATCTTCGACGAGATCCACGAGCGGAGCCTGCACACCGACCTTTCCCTGGCCATGGTCCGGCGC
>JANOCF010000345.1:0-1585 GCA_031412055.1 Holophagales bacterium
TTGGTTAGAGCCGGCGAGGACGCCGGCGCTCCCAGTGCTTCCTACCACCGTCTACGGACCGAGAACCCCCAGGCCTGCGCGAAGGCCGAGTAGCTGCCGTTCACGCCCGGGTTCTGAAGCTCCTGGCCGGAGACTCCCCGCGAATCGTGGTCGTGGAACGAATAGCCGAGGTCGAACGAGATGTTCGCCAGGCTGTAGCTCACGCCCGCGGCGTAGACCAGGGCGTCGCCCCGGGGGAAGCCCGGCTCGACCCTGCCGCCCGGCACGGGCGAGGGCTCCCAGGCCACGCCGCCGTAGATCATCAGCGGGTCCGTGATGTTCCCCTCAAGGGCCAGGCGCAGCGACAGGGTGTCGTCCCAGTCGCGCGGGGTGAGCGTGGTGTTGCTGCTGGAGCCGGTCACGGGATCGGGGGTCCAGGTCACCGCGGTGTTCTCCAGGCTCGACCAGCTCTGCCACGAGGCGTCGACCTCCAGCCGCAGCTCGGGGTAGGGCGCGTACCAGATGCCGCCGCGCAGCTCGCGCGGGATCTCGAAGGCCACGCGGGCGCTGCCGTCGCGCAGGAACTGGTCGATCTGGGTGTCCAGGGATGGGATGCCGGTCGAGCGCGCCTTGTAGGTCGCATCGCCGTTGCCCTTGAGCTCGGCGTTGCTCCGGAAGACCGTGCCCCAGCCCCACTCCGGCGCCTCGTAGTGAAGCGCGAGGTCCCAGGCGAAGGCATCGACGTCCGATTCGGCGGTGCGCTCGATCTCCACGGTTACCGGGGACGGGGGACCGGAGGGAGGCGTGTACTGCACGGTCCTGAGCGCGTTGTTGCCCTGCGCGACGCCGCCGAAGAGATAGCGGACTCCGCCGCCCACGCTCCAGCCTTCGCCCAGGTCGTAGGCGATGACCGGGTGAAGCTCGGCCACCCGCACCTCGTTCTCACGGGTCCGGAAGCGCGCGGTGAAGAGCGCGGGGTCCCAGTCGGTGCGGTACCAGAACGGGGCGTCGAGGCCGATGCCGAGCGCCCAGGGGCTGCCGGACCTCCAGGTGGCGTAGACAGCCGGCGGGAAGTCGATGATGTGCCTGGCCGAGAAGCTGCCCGTGGAGCTCTGGTATTCGTCGGTGGAGTTGCTGAAGTCGAGTCCGGCCTGGACCTGGAAGCCTTCGAGCCGGGTGATGGCCGCCGGGTTGTAGTAGACCGCCGACGGCTCGGACCCGCGGGCGGTAAAGGCGCCCACCTGGCCGAGGGCGCGGCCGCCGTGCTGGAACAGGCCGAATCCGGAAGCGGAAGCGTGCCCGGCGCAGGCGAGGCCCGCGGCGAGGCACAGCGAAATGAGGCGTTGGCGCATGAAACCCCTCCCTGAATGATCTCTTCCTGAATGATCTCTAATAACTTCTCCGGGACCGCTACTCCACCGACACGATCTCCGGCACGATGCGATTGTCGGCCACGGTGAGGATAGCGAGCGTCAGCGGCAGATGGAAGCGGCGCGCGCCGCAGGCTCCGGGGTTGAGGAAAAGACAGTCGCCCCGCCAGTCCAGCTCCGGCCGGTGAGAGTGGCCGAAGATCACGAGCCGCAGCCGCCGCGGCCAGCCGGGGTCG
>JANOCF010000346.1:0-5912 GCA_031412055.1 Holophagales bacterium
AAGGTCGTGAGGGGGACCTCGACCCTGCAGCCGCGCCGGTCCGCGGCCGGAAACCAGCCTCGATCCCGGTCGGACGAGTCAAACAGCTCGAGCCGCAGGCGGTCGAACTCGCGGCAGAGCCCATCCAGATCCCCCTCGCCCAGCAGACCGTCGCAGACCATCACGAAGTCGTCGCCTCCCAGGTGGCCGAGACGGGCCTGGACCGTGAGACCGCCCAGCGCCTTGGTCAGGAGACGGCCGGTCGCCCGGATGAACTCGTCACCGTTCAGGAAACCATAGCGGTCGTTGTACTCCTTGAAGCGGTCCAGGTCGGCGTAGACGAGGGAGAACGGCGGAGTGGCGACAGCCTGAACGATCCAGCGCTGGATCACCGGGTTTCCGGGCAGGCCGGTGAGGGGATTGGCCCCGCTCGCCCACTGGATCTCCAGCTCCGTGGAGCGCTGGATGAGCTGGCGGATCGTCACCGTGCCCAGCAGGAGCCCGTCTTCGTCCACCACCAGCACGGGATCGTAGACGTCCTCGGGCATGCGGCTCATCGCCAGCTTGTGGAGGGTGGTGATCCGGGTCCTCTCCTCCACCATGAGCGGGTCGGTCTTGGCGAGGGCATCCACCGGCTTCCGCTGGAACACCGGGTAGCCGAACGGCCCCGCGGTCTTGCCGTAAAAGCCGATGCGGGTGACCAGTCCCTCGGGCCGGCGGTCCCGCACCACCACCACATGGTCGGCGGCCGGCGAGTGGCGGAAGAGGTGGTCCAGCTCCTCGACGCTGAGGGTGCCGGCCTCGACGGCCGTGCACGGGCCGATCAGGCTGCGCAGACCGTCGTCCTGCTCCCCCTCCCAGCCTTCCACCCCGCGCAGGGTCCGGGCCAGCCGCTCGCGGACATCCTCCGGCAGCGACACCGGCTCCGGACCGGGACGGGCGAACAGGAAACCCTGGGCGTAGCGGACGCCGAGCCGGACCAGGGCTTCCAACTCCTTCCAGGTCTCCACCCCCTCGGCGATCAGCTTGGCGTCGACGCTGGCGCTGAACGCGACCAGGGCCTTGACGAGCTGCTGCTTGTACGGGGTACGGTCCACGTCCTGGACGATGGCATGGTCGAGCTTCAGGAAATTCGGGGTGCAGCGCACCAGCGTCACCAGGCTGGAGTGTCCGGAGCCGAAGTCGTCCAGGGCGATGCGGAAGCCCTGGTCCGAGTAGTGGCGGATCAGCTCCTCGAAGTGGCCGTAGTCGACGATCGACTCCTTCTCGGTGATCTCGATCACGATGTGATCCTGGTCGAGACCGACCGCCTTGAGCGCGGCCAGCGTGAAGCCTTCGAGAAAGCGGCTGTCGCTCAGGATCCGGGGGCTGACGTTGAGGAAGAAGCGGGAGCTTCGCCGCCGCGGCTCCAGCATCGAGATCTTGCGGATGGCCGCGGCCCGGCAGGCGCGCTCCAGGTCCCAGAGGCAGTCCAGCTCCCGGGCACGGTCGAACATGACCGTGGGAGCCTCGAACGGCGGCGTACCCCGGGACAGCACTTCGTATCCGATAGGAAGGCCGGTCGTGAGATCCACGATCGGCTGGAAGAAGGGACGGATGTACAGACTCTCGACCCAGGACCCCTCCTCAACCTCTTGCAAACAGCTCCGCACGGACGGATCGCCAGAAAGCATGTCAGGCCCGTTGAAGGGCACCCTCCAGAAGACGTGTTCAAGGGGAACGGCCTGGAGAGTCTACGACCCGCATGTGACGGCCGGGTGACGGCCGGCTCAGAAGAAAGCGACGAACAGGGCCGCGACCACCCCGAAGAGAGCCAGCGTCCCGCAGCTGAACGGGATCCCGCAGCAACAACCCTGAACCTTGGTGTTTGCCATGCATCCTCCTCCCGCCCGGAGAAGGATGCAAGGCGAGGGCCTACTGCTTCTGCAGCTCCTGCCGGGTCGTGATGCTGAACTCCCCGAGATCCTGGCCCGAGGAAGAATCGAACACGTCCCAGATCAGGTTGCCGTTGAGGGTCATGCGGTTGTTCGCGGCCCCACCGCCCTGGGTCGACCGGGTGGGGAGAAGCTCGATTCTCACCGGCCGGAAGGTCGGCACGGAGCAGGCAACGTTCTGGAGGCCGCAGCTGGTGTCGGAGTTTCGGAGATCGGGCAGGAGGGTGACCGAGCTCCCGCTCACCGTGCCGGTGAACCGGCAGCGCCGGGCCTGGTTCTGGATCTCCGTGGCGGTGACCGCGGCACCGGTCTGGCGGAAGTCCCAGACCACGGTCACGGTGACCGGCTGGAAGGAGTTTTCCAGGCAGGTTCCCCGGCCGGTGACCGTGCTCGCGGTCCCCGTCCAGATCCCCTGGATGTTGACGTTGCTCTGGGGCGGAGGCGCGGTGGGTCCGCCGCCTTCGTCGTTACAACTCGCGAGCAGGAGCGCCGTAGCCAATGCGGGAAGGATCTTCTTGATGGTGCTCATGCCTCGAATGGTACCTCAGGCGTAGGCTGTCCCGTTTTCCCTCTCCCCGGCGTCCTTGAGTTTGTGGAAGAATAAGAGATGCTTCCATAGGGGGACAGCTTGCCCGCCTCACGTCTTCCATCCGAAAAGGAGCCCCGCATGTCGGAAGATCCCGTCCGAGATGACCGCGATCCGTCCGGTGAGGTGAGCCGGAGATCGTTCCTGCGCTGGAGCGCCCTCGCAGGCGCCGGCGCCACCGTTGCCGGATCCTGGACCGGCTCCGCGTCCGCCGCTCCCGCCGGCGGTCCGGGTTCGATCGCCGAGCCCGCCCGCGAGATCGAGGAGGCCACCGTCGCCGAGCTGCAGTCGGCCATGGAGCGCGGCGGCCTCACCTCCTTCGAGCTCGTCAACATGTACCTCGAGCGCATCCGCGAGCTGGACCAGAGCGGCCCCAACGTCAACTCCGTCATCCAGATCAATCCCCAGGCCAGGGCCATCGCCAAGGCCCGCGACAAGGAGCGCAAGGCCGGCAACGTGCGCGGCCCGCTCCACGGCATCCCGATCCTCCTCAAGGACAACATCGACACCGGCGACCGCATGATGACCACCGCCGGCTCGCTCGCCCTGGTCGGCGCCCCCGCCGCCCAGGACTCCACCGTGGCCGCGCGCCTGCGGGCGGCCGGCGCCGTCATCCTCGGCAAGGCCAACCTGAGCGAGTGGGCGAACTTCCGCGGCTTCGGCTCCTCCAGCGGCTGGAGCGCCCTGGGCGGCCAGACGCGCAACCCTTATGTCCTCGACCGCAGCCCCTGCGGCTCCAGCTCCGGCTCCGCCGCCGCCGTGTCGGCCAACTTCGCCACGGTCTCGCTCGGCACCGAGACGGACGGCTCCATCGTCTGCCCCGCCTCGCTGTGCGGCGTGGTGGGAATCAAGCCCACGGTCGGCCTCACCAGCCGCGCCGGGGTCATCCCCATCTCCCACAGCCAGGACACCGTGGGTCCCTACGGGCGCATGGTGGCCGACGCCGCCGCCGTGCTCGGAGCCTTGACGGGGGTCGACCCGCGCGATCCCGCCACCCAGGAGAGCGCCGGGAAGTTCCACACCGACTACACCCAGTTCCTCGACCACGACGGCCTGCGCGGCGCCCGCATCGGCGTGATGCGCAACGGGGTCACCGGCTACAGCAACGAGACCGACGCCATCTACGAGGCCGCCATCCAGTCCATGGCTGAAGCCGGCGCGGTGATCGTTGACCCGGCGGACCTCCCGAGCATGGATCAGCTCCTCTCGGATGATGCCGAGATCATCGTCCTGATCTGGGAGTTCAAGCGCGATCTGAACGCCTACCTGGCCACCCGCACGGGCGTGCCCATCCACTCCCTGGCCGAGGCCATCGAGTTCAACCGCGCCCACGCCGAGCAGGAGCTGAAGTGGTTCGGCCAGGAGTATTTCGAGCTGACCGAGGCCGAGATCTTCACCGAGCAGGAGTATGTCGAAGCCCTGGAGCGCAGCCACCGCCTCTCCCGCGAGGAGGGGATCGACGCCGCCCTGGCCGCCAACGACCTGGACGCGCTGGTCGCGCCCACCGGCTCGCCGGCCTGGCCCACCGACCTGGTCAACGGCGATCACTTCCTGGGCGCCAGCTCGTTCCCGGCCGCCATGGCAGGCTACCCGATCATCAACGTCACCGCGGGACACGCCTTCGGGCTGCCGGTCGGCATCAGCTTCATGAGCACCGCGTATAGCGAGCCCACGCTCATCAAGCTGGCTTCCGGGTTCGAGCACGTGACCCGGGCTCGCCGGGTGCCGCGGTTCCTCCCCACGCTCCCGCTGCCCACGGGGGACGACTCGCTCGTGCAGGCTTCGAACGGCCTGACCGCCTTCGCCGCCCGCTTCGAGCGGATCAAGGCGCGGATCAAGGCCTCTCCGAAGGCCCAGCGCCGGCTCTTCGGCCTGTAAGGCTCCGACAGACCCGTCTGTACCAGCGGACGGGTCCTCCCTTCCCTCTTGCAGGACTGTTATAGTTTCATCACTCTCTCTCCCCATGGAGCGATCAGACGACACCCGCACACTGGAGACCTCGACCGCTCTCGCGGCGATCGAGAGGGAGCGATTTCGCTCGTACTCCCCGCTGGTGCGGAACCTCCACTGGCTGGCCGCCACCCTGGTGGTCCTCTACGGCGTGCTCACCCCCGGCGCCAACCAGATTCTCCTCAGGTCGCTCGCGGGCGCCATGATCCTCTACACGCTGGCGCTCCACTCGCGGCTGTTCGCGGCCGTGCCGGTGGACCGCCGGATGTGGTTCGAGGCCATCCTGGACTTGACCTGGATCACCGCGGTGATCCTGTTCTCGGGGGCCACCCGCAGCCCGCTGTTCTTCCTCTACTACCTGGTGATCTACGCCAGTACGCCAACGGTGGGCCGGCGCCAGACCTACGCCAAGGCCGGCGCGGCCACGCTCCTGATGTTCGGGGTGTTCCTCCTGGAGTGGGAGGTGCCGAGGACGCTCGATCTGCTCACGGCCGCCGACTGGCGGGCCGGCATAGCCAACCTGGTCTGGCCGCTCATGGGCTTGTGGCTGGTGGCGTACTTCTTCGCCGAGTCGGGCAGCCTGGGGGCCAACCTCCAACGCTCGCTCTTCCTGGCCGCGCACACGGACGCGCTTACGGGCCTGCCCAACCTGCGGCACTTCACGGCCATGTCGGACCTGCGGGGGAAGCTGGGCAAGCCCTACACGATCGTGATGGTGGACGCCGACCGGCTGAAGCGGATCAACGACACCTACGGCCACGCGCACGGCAACGAGCTGATCCGCACGGTGGCCGCCGCGCTGCGGAGCGCTGCCCGGGGAGACGACCTGTGCTCGCGGATCGGCGGAGACGAGTTCATCATCCGCCTGGAAGGCGCCACGCGGGAAGGGGGCCTCGCCTACTGCAGGAGAGCGCGGGCCTACCTGGCCGAGCACCCGCTGCGCATCGAGGGGGTGATCGTCCAGGTCTCGGTGTCGATGGGCCTGGCGGCCTTTCCCGAGCACGGCCGCACGCTCTCCGAAGTGACCGAGAAGGCGGACCAGGCGCTTTACGTCAGCAAGCGCGAGGGCCGGTCGCGCGACCACATCTGGGCGGCCTGAGAAGAGCGATCCGGTGCGGCTCCCGCAAGACAGGGAAAGGCTGCCGCAGGATGGGGAAAGGATTCCCGAAGGCGCGGAGCGGCTGCCGGAGCATCCGGAAACGATTCCGGAGGATCCCCGAAGGCGCGGAGCGGGCACCCGAAGGCACGGAGCCGGCGCCCGAAGGCGCGGAGCGAGCGCCGGAAGAGCCGGAGAGGCTTCCGCGAGGCCCGAAACGGCCGCCGGAAGGCTGGGCTGGGGCTCCGGAAGGAGCCCAGGAGACTCCGGAAGGTGGAGAACGGAAGGCCTGCGCGCTGGAGCGGGCACCGCATCCCGGAGCTCCGAAGCCCAGGATCGTGGAGGCGCCGAACGCCCCCCTCCTGGC
>JANOCF010000347.1:0-4300 GCA_031412055.1 Holophagales bacterium
CACCGGCTTGCCGGACTTGAAGCCCTCCACCGTCACGTAGCCGTAATCCTCGTCGTAGGGCGCGTAGAAAACGGCCAGGCTGCCGGCGTAGAGATCCACCGCCGCGCGGTCCTCCACCCAGCCCAGAAGCTCCACCTTCTCCCGCACGCCGAGACGGTCGATCAGCGCCTCCAGGCTCTCCCGCTCCGGACCCGTGCCCGCGATCCGGCAGCGGACAGGCGTCTCGGTGTGCTTCATTGCCCGCACCAGCAGGTCGAAGCGCTTGAGCCGGTCCAGCCGTCCCACCGAAAAGACATAGTCGCCGTACTCTCCCGAACCCCCGCGGCCATAGAGCCGGTCCAGGCGCGGCGGCGGATAGAGCACCTTCGAAGACAGCTCGTTGAAGCGCTGGAGCCGCGCCGTCACGTTGCCCGAGATCGTGTAGACCGCCCGCGCTTCCGAAAGCGTCCGGCGGTCCATGGCCCGGATCATCTCGATGACGGAGCGGTCGCGCGGCTCGTCCTCCCGGAAGTCGCTGTAGCCGGTCCCGAGAAGGTCGTAGACCTGCCGCATCTGGTGGATCAGCCAGACCACCTTGTTCGGATGCTTGACCACGTAGGAAGGGAAGCGCGTGGCGATGACCAGGTCGATCTTCCTGTCGGTCATGCCCGCGGGGTTGAGGTCGATCAGCCGCCAGGCCAGGGCGCTCTTGAGGAGCTGGGTGCGCGTGCCCCACGCGAACGGAAGGGCCACCACGTCCACCTCGTGCCCGCGGGCCACCAGCTCGTCGCGCAGCGACTCGACCAGCATCTCGGCGCCCCCATAGGCGAAGGGGACCCGGTTCACGCAGATGCAGATGCGCTTGCCCATCTACTCTTCCGGACCCCGCTCCAGCTTCGCGAGCCGCGCCTCCAGATCCCGGACCTGGCGCGTCAGCGCCTCCTGGGTCTGCGTCAGGTCCTGCACGAGCCGGCTCACGGTCTGGTTGTAGGCATTCTGCTGCTCCATGACGGGGCGCGTGAACCACTTGAGGACGACGTGGAAGATCACCTTGCGGGCGAAGACGATCCAGCGGCCCAGGACCGGCCGGGGAGAGACCGCGATCGGCTCCTGCACATACTCCCGGGCGGTCAGCTCGGCGAGCTTGTGCTTGGACTGATCGGAGCCGCCCAGCGTGGCGATCTGGGCCTGGCGCTGGCGCACCCCGGCACGGAGGCGCTGCAACACATCCTCCACACGAGGCTCGTCAGCTTTGGGATCGATAGGATTGCTCATCACAGTCCATTTCCGGTGATGTCCAGGAAGACTCCCAGGAAGCGGGGGTCCTGGCTGCCCTGAAGGCGGCGAGCCGGGATGACTCCATCGCTGACGTCCAGGGTGAAACGGTACACCCACTCCCCGGACGTCCCGGGGAGGATACCCAAACCTTCCGCTGCCGGCTCGACCGCCAGGTCCACGAGCGCGCCATTGCGCTTGGCCTCGCTGTCGAAGCGGACCAGCACGCGCTCCGCGCCGCTCTCGGCAACCATCTCATTTTCGCCGCCGAGGGAGTGGACCGAGAAGCGGATCTCCGTCAGCGGCTCCGGGGAGACCACCACGACCTCGGAGCGCGACGCCCCCCGCATCCAGACGCCGTTCGGGTGCCCCTCCTCCGCCCAGAAGGTCGACTCCGGCAGGATCCAGACGCTATCCCCCCAGCTCCGCGTGCGGTACCCCGGGAGCTGGACGCCTCCGCCGAGAAGGGGCAGCTCCAGCGGAAGGACGCGGAACGTGGGCAGATCGGAAGCTGGAGAAAGACCGGCCGGCACGACCGCTCCCAACACGGCCGCAGCCGTCCACAGTCCGGCGGCGGCATAGGGCAGGATCAGGCTCTTGCGCACGGCGATCCTTCGGGGAAGGAAGAGGAGGACCGGGTAGAGCACCGCGAAGCGGGCGTTGCCCAGCGCAAAGGGTCCGCCGTGCCAGCCGCGCGGACGAAGAATCAGGTCCATCAGCACGATGATCCCCAGCGCGCCGAGCAGGAGCCAGCGCGAGCGGTCCCGCCCCCGTTCCCCAGTCACGGCGAGCCCGAGCGTGAGCAGGGCGAAGGGGAACCAGGCGATCAGACCGGTGTGGCGTCCGGCCAGGAAGGAGCCCACGTTCCACGGCAGCAGCCGCAGCCCGTCCGCGGTATCGGTAGCACCGGGGATCGGACCCGCGTCCGCCTTGCCATAGGCCTGCCACAGGTCTCCATGGCTCTCGATGGGGATCTCGGTCTCGAAGCTCCGGCGTTGAATGCCCTCTCCCGGGTGCGCCGGATTCCAGGCGCCGATCATCCCCCTCTGCCCCGCGGACAGGAGGCCGAAGACCAGGGCTCCGGATACGAGCACCAGCAGGGCTCCCTTCCAGCGGCGGACCAGGGTCAGATCCACAGCGGCGGCCACTGCGAAGAGGGCCAGCTCGGGCCGGTGGAGGGATGCCGCGCCCAGGAGCGCGCCGGCCAGGATCAGACTCCAGAGGTCGTCCGACCCCCATTCAGGGAGAGCCCGCGTCCGTTTCCAGAGAAGGAGAGCGAAGAAGACGCAGGCCATCAGGAAGACCTCGGGGGAGCCCCGGAACACCTGGCCGAACGCGGCCGACGCGAAGAAGAAGCCGCCGAGGAAGAGCCCCGTGGCACCCGTTTCCTCCCTGAAGAGCCGCCAGGCCGCGGCCAGCATCCCCAGGAAGAGGGCCATGTTGAGCAGGATCGGCCCGGAAGAGCCGAGCAGCGATACCGCCGGAGCCGCGGCCAGCGCCCAGGCGAACGGCTCGGCGTAGCGCAGGCTCTGGCCGCCGTCCGGGGTGAGGAGGGTCAGCCCGGAGGGTCCGCCGTTCCAGATCCGGTAGGCGCGCAGGAGGTCGCGCTGGTCGTAGACGAAGTCGCGGTCCTCCTTGAAGCTCTGGGCCATGAGCATGTGCGTGGCCTCGTCCCCGACCGGCACAGGCGTGGGCCGAAGCCGGAAGCTCGCCCCGGCAAGCCCGAGCAGGACGAGGGCCAGGCAGGCGAAAAGGAGGGTTTGGGGGCGCATGGGAGCAGGAGGAACCATATCACCTCACCCCCTGTCCCCCTCTCCCATCTCCCTCCCAAACCCCCGCCGGGAGAGGGGGGACGTATGCCAGCTCCCTGCCGATCCTTGGGTTTTCGGCTCGCATGGGTTCCCCCTCTCCCGGGGGCGGGGGTTCGGGAGATGGGAGAGGGGGACAGGGGGTGAGGACTCCCGGGTCAATCTCTCGGGTCAATCTCACCGAGTCGATTTCACCGGGTACAATCTCTCTCGGGTCAATCTCCTCGCCATGCCCTTCCCCCCTACCCTCCCAACCATCGCCGTCGACCTCCGGGCCCTGGTCCCCACCCCGACCGGGATCGGCGTCTACACCCGCTCGCTCCTCCTGGAGCTGGCGAAGCGGGACGGCCTGCGCTACCGGGGGTTGTCCCACAAACCTCCCCGGGACGCGGAAGGCCTGGCGGCGGCGGGCATCCCCAGCGAGCACCAGCCGGCACCGCTGGGAGTGATCTGGCAGCAGCTCCGGCTCCCCAGGCGGCTGGACCAGGGCGACCTCGACCTCTTCTGGTCGCCGCTCATGACCCTTCCGCTACGCTGCCCGGTGCCGGCCGTGGCCACGGTCCACGACCTGACCGCCGTCCTCATGCCCGAGAACCACAACCTCAAGGTGCGGTGGAGCATCATGCCTTTCCTGCGCTCCTCCCTGGAGCGGGCGGACCGGCTCGTGGCGGTCTCCAAGGCAACGGCGGACGACCTCGTCTTCCACTTCCCCCAGGTGGCGCGCAAGGTGCGGGTGATCTACAGCGGGGTCGATCCCGAGTTCCGGCCCGGGACCCGGCAGGAGATCGAGGCCACCCGCGAGGAGATGCACGCTCCGGACGGCTATCTCCTCTATGCCGGCACCCTGGAGCCGCGAAAGAACCTCGGGGCCGTCCTCGATGCCTGGGAGATGCTGCGGACGGATGATCCGGCTGTCCCTCCCCTGCTCCTGGCCGGCCCTTACGGCTGGGGGAGCCGCGACCTGATGCGGCGCGTCGAGTCGCTGGCCCCTCTCGGGGTGCGCGTCCTCGGCCATGTGGACCGGGCGCAGCTGGTCCGGATCTTCCAGGCGGCCACGGTGTTCGTCTACCCGTCCTTCTACGAAGGGTTCGGCCTCCCCCCGGCCGAGGCCCTGGCCTGCGGCATCCCTACCGTGGTGTCCAACGTTTCGAGCCTGCCGGAGGTGGTGGGCAACGCCGGGATCAAGGTGGAACCGACCGACCCGGGCGAGCTGATGGCGGCCATCCGGAAGCTGCTGG
>JANOCF010000348.1:0-6987 GCA_031412055.1 Holophagales bacterium
GACGTGGCCCCGACCCTTCTGGGCCTCGCGGGGCTGCCGGTCCCCGGCGGCTTCCAGGGCTACGACTGGGCGCCGGCCCTTACCCAGGGCGTGGAGCCGCCGCGCGAGCGCACCATGCTCTTCCAGGCGCACAAGGGCGCGGTGCTGTCGGCCAAGGAGGCGAAGAGCGCCCGGCGCAAGGGGCTGCTGGAGGTCGCGGTCCTCAGCGGCTCGCGCAAGGAGATCTTCCGCGTCGGCAACGTGGGCGGCGTGGGCGGCGTGGGCGACATCGGGGGCAAGAGGCGCTGGATCTTCGACCTGCTCCGCGATCCGGGCGAGACCAGGAACCTGCTGGAGCCCCGGACCATGACGCTGTCGGCGGTATCCGCCGGCCTCCGCACCTGGATGACCAACGTCCAGCGCGGCCTGGTGGCCTCCGACCGCATCCTCACCGCCACCCGGGTGGACGCGGAGAGCGCTGCCCAGTTGCGCGCTCTGGGCTATGCTGAGTAGGACCCAAGGGAGAAAGAACGTGTCGACGATCAAACCGATCTTCCTGCTGGCCGACAGCCAGCTCCTTTTCTGGCGCGAGGAGAGCGGAGAGCCGTTCCTCGCCCGGGCACGCAAGCTGATGGAGCTGGACGCCCCGGACCGGCCCTTCAAGGCCGCCTACCTCGGCGCCTCCAACGGCGACGCGCCGGAGTTCTACGACCTCTTCGCCTCGGCCATGTCCGAGATCGGCATCCTGGACTGCCGGATGATCCCCTCGGAGCCGCAGCCGGAGGACCGCTCCTTCCTGGACGAGGCGGACCTCATCCTGCTGGCCGGCGGCGACGTGGCGCTGGGCTGGAACATCTTCGAGGGGACCCGCCTCCACACCAAGATCTCGGAGCGCTACTACGCCGGAGCGCTGCTCATCGGCGTCTCCGCGGGCGCCGTGCAGCTCGGACTCAAGGGGTGGCGCGAGGACGGCGGGCTCTTCGATACCTTCCGCCTGGCCCCTTTCGTGATCGACGCGCACGACGAGCCGACCTGGACGCGGCTGACCTCGGTCGTGTCCAGGGCCGGCGAGCACGCCCGCGGCTTCGGCATCCCGACGGGCGGCGGAGCGCTCTACCATCCCGACTACTCCGTGGAGCCCATCCGGCACCCGCTCACCGAGATGATGCTCACCGAAGAAGGTGTCCGACAGGCGCTCCTCTTCCCCGGCGAGACCACCGAGGCCACCGAGGAGGAGCGGGGTTCGTTCTCGCCCGAGGTTCAGGATCTCCTGAATCTTCCTCCCAACTGATGAAGCTCTATGCACTGGCGGACCTGCACCTCCGCTACGAGGTAACGCGGCGGGCCTTGGAGGCCCTGCGCCCGCGCCCGTACGACTGGCTGATCCTCGCCGGGGACGTCGGGGAGTCGGAGGAGCACCTCCGCTTCGCCTTCGCGGTCCTCACGCGCCGCTTCGGGCGCCTCTTCTGGGTGCCGGGCAACCACGACCTGTGGACGATCCCGTCGAAAGCAACCGACCTGAGAGGGGAAGCGAAGTACCGGCGCATGGTCCAGATCTGCCGGGACTACGGGGTGATAACACCCGAGGACCCCTACGTAGTCTGGCCGGGCGAGGGGCCGCGCTGCATCCTGGCCCCGACGTTCGTGCTCTACGACTACACCTTCCGGCCCGACGAGATCGAGTCCCAGGAGGCGGCCATCGCCTGGGCGGCGGAGGACAATCTCCTCTGCTCGGACGAGGTCCTCCTCCACTCCGATCCCTATCCCGACAGGGCGGCCTGGTGCGCGGCAAGGGTGCGGGAGACCGAGCCGAGGCTGGCGGAGGCCGCGGCCCGGGCGCCGCTGGTGATCATCAACCACTTCCCCCTGCGGCGGGATCTCGCGATCCTCCCGGCGATCCCGCGCTTCTCCATCTGGTGCGGCACCCGCCTGACCGAGGACTGGCACCTGCGCTACCGGGCCGAGGTGGTGATCTACGGCCACCTCCACATCCGCGGCCGCTACAAGAGGGACGGCGTCCGCTTCGAGGAGGTCTCGGTGGGCTATCCCCAGAACTGGGACCAGACCCTGGGCATGGAGCCCTACCTGCGCCAGATCCTTCCCCACCCTCCGGAAGACGAACGGCCGTCGCCGGTGCTGCGGCGACGGCCGTCGATCTACGAGCCTCAGGGATAGAGCCGACTTATTACCAGATTACTGGCAGGCTTCCCAGAGCAGCGGATTCATCATCGCCGCGAAGTCCATGTAGAACAGACCGTCGTAATCCGTGCGCGCCTTGACCCGGTCGACGCCCATCCAGTAGGTGGCGGTGCGCTTCAGGTAGGAGCTGCGCTTGAAATCCACCAGCAGGAAGTCCTCGCCCAGTTTGTGGAGCCGGTCCTCGACCGATCCGCGGTTGCGCTTGACGAGGCCGCAGGGGAACGGAGGGGCATTGGTTTCCGTCTCATAGGCGGCGAGGGCGAAGGTCACGAAGTCGCGGCCCAGCGTCCTGGCCAGGTGGCTGCCCATCGGGACCTCACCCCTGGGAAGACGATTGCGCGCGGTATGGACGTTGGCGGCCCACATTACGGTCCTGGCACCAGGGAACTTCATGGCCCGCTGGGCGAGGAAGACCTCGGCCATGGCCACGTCCCGCACCGAGAAGCCGGCCGGGTAGTCGTGGGCGATCGTGAAGACCGAGTGCTGATAGGCCTCCATGGCGACCCGCGCGATCCGGGCCTTCGCGAAAGCCCCCTCCGACGTCCGTAGCCGGATCTGCTCTCCGTTGCTCTGGAAATGAGCATCGACGGCCGCCAGCGCCTGGATACACGCGTCGTGACTCGCCCGGGGGATCTGGCCGAACGGATACCAGGTCGTCACCTTGTCGCAGGATTGGATGCCCGCCACCCATGGGTGAGTTCCCTGGATGCCGATGCGCCCGAGGAAGGTGATGAGGGTCGGGGCATCTTCCCAGGGTCCCTGGATGTCGAAGCCGACGAAGGAGATCTTGTCTGCCGGAGCCGAGTGGTCGCGGTTCCACTCGCACATCCATTCGAGGAGGTCGGTCACCTCGGTGCTCTGCCAGACGGGGTGGAGGAACCCGACGATCTGACTCGGACCGCCGGCGCAGGTCTGAACGTATTCATCGATCCGCTCCGCCGCCTGCCAGTTGTTCTCGAAGGCGAAGACGCGAAAGCCCATCTCCTCGACCAGGTAGCGGAAGACCCGGTGCTTCAGGCGGTAGTAGTCGCCGACGGTGTGGTAGGACTCGCCCAGAGCGACCACCGAGGCTTCGCCGATGATCCCGCGCAGCGGCTCCAGGTCGTCCGTCCTGTCGAGATCGGGGTCGACGCCGTGCAGCGGCCAGATCCCCGCTCGCGACGGCTGCTTGCGCGCAGGGCCCGCGACATCGAGCATGGGGTCCAGCTCAAGGGTCTGGGCCTGGGCCGGCGAGACGGCCATGAGGAGCGGAACGACTGCGCAAGAGAGCGCAAAGAGGACACTGAGCCTTTTCATCTCCATCTCTCCCGGAGCCCACCTAAATTGTTGAAACAAATGAAACAAATATTCGATCCCTGCCGCGATTATGCGGCAGGTTCGGGTGCCGTTCAAGCCTGGGGGGTTGACGTCACGTCGATGCCGGGGTGCAAAGCGCGCAGCGCGCCGAGGAACTCTCTCGTCGCGTCGGGAGTGACGACAACCGGCCGGGAGGGCAGCTCGAGCACGACCGCCTGCGCCGGGTTCGTGGCATAGGCGCGATACCGGCCCAGCGTTGGATTGGTGAACACGCCCGAGAAGGAGAACAGGCCGCCGTTGCCGAACAGCCGGAGGGAGCGCGACATCGCCATAGGATCGGCGGAAGCGCGAACCAGCCCCTGGAGCGGCACCGCGCTACGCCAGAACAGTCGCTGCACCAGGAGAGCCTCCCGCGTGAGCACGTAGCCTCGAACTGTGAACAACGCGGATCCAATCCAGACGATCAGAAGGAACAGCGCCGTCCCGGTCGGAATCTTCCCTCCGGGCGGCGGGTCCGGCTGAGCGAGGACAAGGAAGGCCGCGATGCCGAGGAGAACCGCGCTGCTGACCAGCGTCATGAGCTTGAGCGTGGTCGACCAGGAGGCCTTGAAGAACGTTGGGGGGATCATGTAGTGAATTCTACGCCCATGTTTTGGCGAGATCTCGAAGCTCAAGGAGCGGCTCCTTCTCCTTTCGGAGCTGCTGCCGATCCTTCGTGAGGACTCCTGGTCCATTCGGGAGCCGCTGCTGAAGCTTCCGGAGAGGCTCCTGATCCTTCCGGGATCGCTCCTGAAATAGGTAGGCAAGCCCCTGCGGGCCACCGCAGGGGCTTGCTCTTTGACAGACGACGTATCCCACCACACTGCCGCAAGGCAGCGAGCGCCGGAGGTCTGCCCCTGGGCAAGGCCGGCCTCCCGGCTCCCTACTTCACCCCACTGGAGGCCCGAGCGAGTTCACCTCTAACCACTAGCCAGGGGCTCCATGTGAAAGTGGAGCCGAGCCGCGTTGATCGCGTCCACATATCCGTTCTGCTCGATCTGCGCACGCGGACTGCGCGACTGGTATGTGTTCTCCCCGGTCCCTCCGTAGAGACGCGCCAGGATGCCGACCGCTCGCCTGGCGCAGCGCTCGTGCTTCGTCCCGGACTGGAGCTGGTCCAGCCCTTCGGCGGTGTGGGATGCCAGGCCGGCCAGGCTTTCCACCTGAAGGGAAAGAAATGTCAGATTGCGGTGATAGCAGGAGAGGTGGCGCTTGCCCTCCACCTGGAAGAGAGCAGGAGCCCAGACCGCGCGCCCTCGCGGGCTCAGGTACACGCAGTGACTTTCCGGTCTGGACCGCCGAACCGGCTGGCGCCTCTCCTCCAAGGGCAGCGGCGTATCGTCCTGCCAGATCGAAGACCACGTCGTCAGCCCCTGGAGGGCTCGATGCACCTTGCCGCCATGAGGAAACGGGCTCGCCGAGCTCGCACCCTCCGCCCGAATCAGGGTTGCGATGCTGAAGGTCTCCGGCTGAGCCGCCGGCCCCGTCCAGCCGTCGCCAAAAATGCGGCGTCCCAGTGCCTTCAAACCCTTGCGGCCAAAAGCGTCCATGTTCAAGACCTCCTGAGATCCGTCATCCCAGTCGACCGTCAGCTCCTTGTCGCTCCGCAGCTTGCGGGCGCTGTCCACGGCCTCCGGCAGGGTCCAGGACCCGATCAGTCTCGTGCTGAGGATGAGGCCCACGCCATGGGGATAGAAGAACGGCTCCACGAAGAGACGGGATTGCGGGAATGAGGCGGCGCTCACCTGGGCCGGTCCCTTGCCCCGGAAAGGGACGAGAAAGCGCCAGGCCGTCTCTCCGGAGATCTCGCCGGGGACCGCCTTCTCCAGGTAGTAGGTCCAGAAGAAGTTACCCGCCGGCTGCGGCCAGGGCGCCTGGAGCCCGAGGCTGTCGGGCTGCCCCGCCAGGATCTCCTCGAAACGATTCGCGTACTCCTTCTTGGTCCAGAGGAAGGGCATGAGTGAGCCTGGCGGCGCGCTCTCGCCTTGCACCATCTCGGGGAGCGTCTCCGCCCATAAGAAGGTCAGGCGTAGGTCATGTACCTGGATTTCGCTCACTTGACTTGCTCCTCATCAGGCGTAAGATGAATGCGACTGTTGCCGTTGCCTCTCGTTCGGTAGGCGAGAGGAGCTTTGAGGCGGGTTCGAGTCCTGCATCTCCCAGGTGGGCCAAGCTCCAAAGGTCCGGCAAGGATCAACCCCACGGGGGTTGTCCGTTCCTAAAAGTCATCATCAGCATCGTGGACCAGGTTGGTCCTGTCCGTGAGCTCTCCCTGCTGAGCTGAAGCGTCTACCAGAAACGGCACGTCCCTCCCCGAGTCGTTCCGGCTCCAGTCAACGCCGATCTCTGGCGCGCTCTCCAGGAGCGTCGCGAGACGGCCCGGATCGCCGTCATCCCGCAGCTCATGGCTGATTTTCTCTTTCAGGCCGTCGCTGGCCCCGTTCAGCCCCAATTGGATGCCAGGGGCGACCCAGATCTGATTCCCCTCGCGCCTGAGCTCAAACAGCGTCGCGGTCCGATTGTCGAGCTTCACTTTGATGCCCTGGAAGCTGAGCCCCAGACCCTTCTTTTCGAGCTTGCGCAAAACCGCCAGCGGCGGTTCCCCTACCGAGAAGCGGCGGCTTTGCTGCCACCTCGAAAGGCTGTGGGTCGCAACCCTCCAGGCGACGAACACCATAAAGCCCGCGAAGATCGATTCGGCCCACACCCGGACCACGTCCGCCAGCTCGTAGCCATCGAGATAGCTCCGCCTTTCGCCAAGGAAGCCGGTGATCCAATAGTCCAGGCCTGCGGCGGCAATGGAAACGGTGACCGCAGCCACCCAGAACTCGGGGCTGATCTTGGCGAAGGGAAAGGGCTTGCGGTCGGCTTCCGTTCTGGGAGAGACATGCTGCCAGAGGAAACCCAGGGTAACGAGCATCAGGAATCCCGGGAGCACCAGGAACGTGGGAACTCCCAGAAGAGTGAGGATCTCCGACTCTCCCAGGATTCCCACATCGGTCTCGTGCGTGGCCACCAGCGTTCCGGACGCCTTGCGCCCGCCACTCTCCCACTCCAGGCCGACCTCGAAGAGAAGGAGATGCTTTCCCGGCTGGATGGCTCCCGACGCCTTGACCCCGAAAGGGAGGACCAGGGTGTCACGCGGCGGAAGGGTCGTGCGCTTCGTGATCTCGCCCGGCTCCACGGAGACGAAGGCCGGCGTCTTCGCCTTGGCCGAAACGATGTCCACAGGCGCGTTGGAGGTGTTGTTGATCACCAGGTACACGAGCCCCGGACGCCGTTCGACGAGCGACTTCATGGCCGTCTTCACCTCGGCGGACGCCACCTGCTCGACCGTCTCGGGCTGTCGCGGCACGACCTTCACGGAACCCACGGCGACCCGGCGGACGTCCCCTTCCTTGCGGAGCCAGACGTAGTCCAGCCGCAGGTGGACCTCGCCCCGGCTCGGCCCGTCCGGAATGCGGGACAGGCGCA
>JANOCF010000349.1:0-3060 GCA_031412055.1 Holophagales bacterium
AGCGATCGGTTCGTCCTTGACGGCCATTCAATGGCTCCTTTCACAGTCTCTGGGGTGTCGGTCCGGGCAGGCACACCACTCCCACCGACCCGCGAAGTATAACCGAGCCTCCTTTGGTACACTTCCCGGGTGATGAAGCGGATGCGGCCGAATGCCGAGATGGGCCCTTATACCTGGCGAGACTTCATCGAGCTGGAGGAAGACGATCCTCGCGAGCTCCTCGACGGCCACCTTGTGGAGATCGAAGTGCCGACCTGGACCCACGAACGGATCGTCGCCGCCCTGATCGCCATCCTGGCGCAGTGGTCCTGGGCACGCAACGCCGGCCACGTGCTGGCGTCCGGTTACCGCATCCGTATCGATGACCGGCGCGGCACGATGCCGGATGTCCAGTTCTACCGGCATGGCAACTCTCCGGGAGGTCAGGAGAAGGCTCTCGAGCAGGGGCGGCCCGACCTGGCGGTCGAGGTCATCTCCCCGTCCAGCCGATCCAAAGACAGCGTCCGCAAGCTCTACGATTACGCATCCATTGGGGTCCCGGAGTACTGGCTGCTGGACCCCGAAGCCCGGACCCTCGAACGTCTCGTGCTGCGGGACGGGGTCTACAGCATCGTCGAGGCCATCGAGGGCAACGTCCTTTTCCAGCCGGACGGGTTCGACGGGCTTGAGATCGATCTCGGACGGATCTGGAGCGCCCCCTCGGCCGGCGAATAAACTCGACCTCGCTCCGGTTGAGACTCTTCAAAGCAGGCAGCCCGGACGCGGGCTCCTCCACTCACGGCGGCGATTCGACCGCCAGGCACAAGGAACCGATTCCATGACGAGAAGCAGCTCCCATTCGAAGATCGCCGCCCTGTCCCTCGCCTTTTTGATGACCGGGCTCGTGGCCTGCTCCAAGGGCACCGAGGGCGAGGCGACCGCGGAGGAGGCGGCGCAGGCCGCTACTGAGGCGGGTACCGAGGCAGGAGCCGGGGCTCCGGCCGGCACCCAGACCGGCGCTCAGGGCACCACCGCTCCCGGCCAGCCGGGCCAGCCCGGCGCGATTTTCCCCGGCGCGGCTCCGGCCCCGCCGGCCGACACGTCCAAGATGCCGGCGGTCGTGGCCCGGATCAACGGTGTGGACATCAAGAAGGACGAGCTGCTCGCGGAGGCCAAGGAGATGCGGACCCGCTTCGCCCAGGCCAACCGCGGCGCGGTGCCTCCGCTCGACGACAAGTTCTACAAGCAGATCCTGGACGGCATGATCGCCCAGAAGCTCCTCCTCGCTGAGGCCGCCCGCGAGGGCGTGGCCGTCGGCGACGAAGAGGTCAAGGCCCAGGTCGCGACGCTCCGCGGCCGCTTCCCGGACCAGGCGGCGTTCGAGAACGCGCTCAAGACCGAGGGCATGACCGAGCAGGAGCTGCAGAAGACCCTGCGCAACGAGGCCATCATCCAGAAGTATGTCGGGACCAAGATCTTCAACGGGGTCCAGGTGACCGACCAGGCGGCCCGCCAGTTCTACGACCAGAACCAGGACAAGATGCAGCGGCCCGAGCGGGTCCACCTGAAGCACGTCCTGATCGCCGTGCAGCCGACCGCATCACCGGATGACAAGCAGAAGGCCAAGGCAAAGGCCGAGGACGTGCTCAAGCGCGCCAAGGCGGGCGAGGACTTCGGCAAGCTGGCGTCCGAGAGCTCCGACGATCCCGGCTCCAAGGCCCGGGGCGGCGACCTCTCGTGGATGGCCCGTGGCCAGGGCGGGCCGCCGCCGTTCGAGCAGGCCGCCTTCGCGCTGGCCAAGCCGAACGACCTGAGCGAGGTGGTGGAGACGCAGTTCGGCTACCACGTCATCCAGCTTGTCGAGAAGCAGGGCCCGAGCGCCGTGCCTTTCGAGGAGGCCAAGCCCCGCATCGACCAGATGCTCAAGCAGCAGCAGGCCGGCCAGCGGCTCCAGTCCCGGGTCGAAGAGCTGAAGAAGAAGGGGAAGGTCGAGGTCTTCCTGTAAGAGATCCGAAAAGGACATAAAGGACGAAAGGGACCTAAAGGACGTCTGAGGACTCGGGCTCTTCGTCCCTTGGGTCCTTTAAGTCCCTTGGGTCCTTTTCAGTCGGCTACGAGATCCCTTCCCCGCTTCCGTCCAGCAGGCCCGGATCTCCCACCGTGTCGATGGCACGGGGGACCTTGTCGATCTGCTCCAGGATCTCGATCTCGTCTCCGCCGGCCGCCCCGAGATCGCGGAAGCGCCGGGCGGCGGGAAGAACCCGCCCTTCGAGCGAGCCCACGGCCCGGTTGTAGGCGTCCACGCTCTGATCCAGGCCCCGCTTCACCGAGACGAGGTGCTCGGAGAACCGGCGCAGCCGCTCGTAGAGGCTCTTGCCCAGGTCGCTGATCTGCTTGGCGTTCTCTTCGACCTGGGACTGGCGCCAGCCGTAGGCGACGGCGCGCAGCAGGGCGATCAGGGTCGTGGGCGTGGCCAGGATCACCCGCTGCTCCACCCCGGCCTCGATCAGGGACGGGTCCTGCTCCAGGGCCGCGCTGAAGAAGGACTCCCCGGGCAGGAAGAGGACCACGAACTCGGGCGCCGGCTCGAACTGGCTCCAGTACCGCTTCTCCGCCAGCTTCTGGAGATGCGTACGGATCTGCCGGGCATGATCCCGCAGCTTGTTTCGCCGGCCTTCCTCGTCCGTGGCCTCCAGGGCATCCAGATAGGCGTCGAGGGGAGCCTTGGCATCGATGACCACGTTCTTCTGATTCGGCAGGCGGATGACCAGGTCCGGCCGCTGCCGGCCGTCGTCGGTCTCGACCGTGGCCTGGGTGGCGAAGTCGCAGTAGGCCACCATCCCCGCCATCTCGACGACCCGCTGGAGCTGGATCTCCCCCCATCGTCCCCGGGCGTCCGGGGCACGCAGGGCACCCACGAGCTTCACGGTCTCCCGCTCCAGGTTCGCCTGCGCCGACGCCAGCCCCCTCAAGTGATCGGTGAGGCCGCTGTAGGCCACGGCACGGGCGGTCTCGATCTCCTGGATCTTCTGGTCCACCTTCTGAAGCGACTCCTTGAGCGGCTTGACCAGATCGCCGATC
>JANOCF010000350.1:0-2805 GCA_031412055.1 Holophagales bacterium
CCTGATTGGACCCCGTCCGTCCTTGCCGCTCAGGGATATACCACCCAAGGCGGGTTGGCGGCCGGAGATCTGGACCGGGATGGTGACCTGGACGTCACCGTGGGCACCGTCTGGTTCGAGAACCCCCGTCTGCCGGCCGGCAATCTGGCGAGCAGTCCCTGGCCTGCCCATCAGATCGGCTCCGGCGGCAATCAGGAAGTGGTTATTGGAGACCTCGATCGCGATGGCAAGCCCGAGGTCGTGATGCGCGGAGAGAGCGGCTCCGTGGTGACGTTGTTCAAGCAGAACGGACCGCAGTCCTGGCGCCGGCGCGATCTGGCTGCCGGAGGCGGGACGCAAGGGCTGGCGCTGGCCGACCTCGACAAGGACGGGTTTCTCGACATTGTCGTGGGAGGACGATGGCTGAGGAATCCGCGCGGCAAGATCCTCTCCCGGGCATGGCAGCGGCGCAGCTTCGGCTCCTGGAGTCCGGAAGCGGCCCTCGACGTCGGCGATCTGAACCGGGATGGCCGGCCTGACGTCGTGATGACGGTGTCGGAGGGGACGGGAAGGATCTCCTGGTTCGAGAATCCGGTGAACCCCAACCGATCGCGCTGGCGGGAGCGCGTTATCGATTCCGGTCCTCTCGATTCGGCGCAGGGGGTGCGCGTTGCGGATCTCGATCGCGACGGCGATCTGGACGTGGTGACGTCGGAGATTCGCGGAGAGGGACGCCTGCTGGTCTATCTCAACGCAGGGAAGGCTTCAGGTTGGAGCCGCCAGGTGCTCGGCACGCCGGCCTTGCACGATGTTCGTGTCTCCGACATCGGCGGGGATGGCGACGGCGACATCCTCGGCACCCTCCCGTTCGGGAAAGGGCCGGTGGAGCTCTGGGAGAACCGGCTCGACCCGCAGACCCGTCCCGATAGGATTCTCGTCTTCTCCAGGACCGCCAGCTTCCGCCACGGCAGCATCGAGCCGGGGATTGCCGCCCTTCGGGAGCTGGGGGCCACGAACGACTTCGCCGTCGACGCCACCGAGGATGCGGGACAGTTCACCGCCGCCAACCTCGGCCGCTACAAGGCCGTCGTCTTCCTCTCCACGAGCGGGGACGTGCTCAACGGTGAGCAGCAAGCCGCCTTCATGACCTACATCCGAGGTGGGGGCGGCTTCGTGGGAATCCACGCCGCGGCCGACACGGAGCACGGCTGGCCCTGGTATGGAGACCTTCTGGGAGCGTACTTCGCGAGCCATCCGGCGCCGGCACGGGCGCGGATTCGGGTAGAGAACCGGGACCACCCCTCGACGAGAACGCTGCCGAACCCCTGGAACCGCTTCGACGAGTGGTACGACTTTCAGCGGAACCCGCGGAGCCAGGGCGTCACCGTGCTCCTCAGCCTGGATGAGTCGAGCTACTCCGGGGGACAGATGGGGAACGATCATCCCATCGCCTGGTACCACGAGTACGATGGCGGCCGGGCCTGGTACACGGCGGGAGGCCACACCGATGCTTCCTTCTCCGAGCCGGCGTTCCTGGAGCACCTGCTGGGTGGAATCCGGTACGCAGCCGGCGCTCAATAGTTCAGTGTGATAGATTTTCTCTCGGACTCCTACTCTCGATTTTGCGGACCACCCGAGACGATGGCGCAAGCGCCGGCGTCGCAGGAGGATTCTGTCCCATCAGGGAAGGGGCACGGCGTTGGCGATAGCAGAGGCCGCCGCGTCGTCCGCGACAATATGTTTCGTCAACTCAAACGCGAGCCAGGAGGCAATGATGAGCGAACAGATCGATGCGGAGGTCACCATCGAAAACATCCATGAGCAGATGGATTCCAGCCCGTACTATCCCTACAACCTGCAAAGCCAATGGTTGCCCGAATACGGCAGCGCCAGCATGCAGGAGTTCTTTTCCATCGTTCTGGGGACGGAAAGACGGGAATACGCCGACTGCATCAAGGCATTGGCCAGGTTGATCGATGAGAACGAGGTGATCAGGTTCCTGGTGGAAAGCGCCTGCAAGGAAAACCTCAATATCATCGATTCTCACCTGAAGTCGGCCAAGGGCATTCCGATCCCCAGGATTGAAGACAAGGAGACGCTGCTGCACGCGTTCAATGCCTTGCTCAGTCAACCGCCCAGCTTCATCAATAACGATCTTGTCGGCCTGCCGTTCTCGGCTTTCGTGGTCGGCATCGATCCCACGCTGAGCGGTACCGTGCTGTTCCGCCTCCCGGTATTCAACGAAAGAATGGCGGTGATTCTGCGGGACTGGAACAAGTTCCTTGCTCAACCTGCATCCAACGTCGGCTTTCGCGTCGAGGGGGAGCAATGGCTCTCTCCGACAGCCAAGAAGCAATACGATTTCCCGATCTGGAAGAAGGACTCGGAGACCTTGCCGTACTGGAAGTCCTGGAATTCGTTTTTCACGAGGACTTTCGAACACCCTGCCACGGCGCGGCCAATTGCCGATCCGGACTCCAACAAAACCGTCATCTGTCCCAATGACGGGTCGTTGTTCAGATGGGAGCCGGAGATTTCAGCAAAGGATGTCTTCTGGTTCAAGGATATGAAATATTCCTTGTCCGATATCCTGAGCTCCCCGGTAGAAGAACAACAAAGGATCATCGACAAGCACAACCTGGTCGACCTGTTTACCGGGGGCTACATCTTCCAGACCTACCTGAACCCGTACAACTTCCATCGGTGGTGGTGCCCGGTGAATGGGACGGCGCTGTTCACTCCGTTTGCGATCCCCGGTTGCTTCTTCAATAAATTGGTCATCCCGGACTTCGGCGGCGCGACCACGGCCTCATTGCCCTATCTGAC
>JANOCF010000351.1:0-2837 GCA_031412055.1 Holophagales bacterium
CCTTGCCAGTCGCCGGTCTCGAAGTCGAAGGGGTAGATGTCCTGGTACTTCTTGGGCGGATTCTCGGCGTACTGGATGGTGCCGTCCGGCCGCTTGCGGAACCAGTCCGGGTGCTCGCGAACGTAGGGGTGGTCCGGGGAGACCTGGAAGGCCACGTCCATGGCGATCTCGATGCCGTGTTCCCGGGCCGCGCTCACGAAATGCCGAAAGTCCTCGATCGTCCCCAGGTCGGGATGGATGGCCTTGTGGCCGCCCTCTTCCCCGCCGATCCCCCAGGGGCTGCCGATGTCTCCGGGCTCGCATTCGGGGTTGTTGTTCTTGCCCTTGCGGAAGGTGCGTCCGATGGGGTGGATCGGCGGCAGGTAGACGACGTCGAAGCCCATCTCCTGCACGTAGGGGAGCATTCCCTCCGCGTCGCGGAAGGTGCCGTGGCGCCCTTCGGGACCCGTGGAGCGGGGAAAAAACTCGTACCAGGAGGAGAATCGCGCCCGCTCGCGGTCGACGACGATCTCCAGCTCCTTGCCGTAGACGCTCGCCTGCCGGCGGTCGGCATAGCGGTCCATGAGCTGGACCAGCTCGTCTTCGAGAGCGAGAGCCGTCCGTCCCGCGAAATCGTCACCTTCTGATAGGTCCCGGGCGAGGCCTTCGAGCACCTTGGCGTCGGACTTCCTCTTGGCGTCCCGCGCCCTCTCCGCCGCCTGCCGGATGAAGTCGGCGCCGATGAGGAGATCGACCGAGACGTCCTGGCCGGCGTCGATGCGCTTCTTGAGATCGCGGCGCCAGGTCTTGAAGCGGTCGACCCAGGCGGCGACGGTGTAGATCCACCGCCCCATCTGGGTGACCGTGAATTCGCCCCGCCAGCGGTCGTTGGCCAGGGCCTTCATGGGCGCCTCGTTCCACTTCACCGCCGCCCGGGAGCCGGGCCGTGAAGCCGGCCGGTGCAGGAGGAGGCACGAGATGGCGTCGTGGCCATCCGTGAAGGCGTCGGCCTCCACGATGACCGTCTCCCCCACTGTGCGCTTGATGGGATATCGCCCGCAGTCGATCTCCGGCTCTACCCCTTCGATGATGACCCGCTGCCTGCCCCTGTCGTCCTTCATCCGTACCCCCATGCAACTTTGCAGATCGCCTGCCAGCCGAAAGGCCGGCCGCGTTCCGCCCGGTGGAGGTTTACCAGACTCGGGGCGGGTGGCGCTACCCCTGAGTGGTTTCCGGCTGTACACTTGCCGGATCTGGAGGAAATCACTTGCCGACGATCAAAGGCATCCCCGGACAGTACCGGTTCTTCTTCTACAGCTTCGACTGCAATGAACCCGAGCACGTTCATGTTCAGCGGGAAAGAATGCTGTGCAAGTTCTGGCTCAAGCCATTGGCGCTGAGCAGCAATCACGGGTTCACCCCAAGAGAGTTGAACCGGATTCGTGAGATGATTGAGGACAACTTTGAGCGCATCACCGAGGCATGGCATGAGCACTGCGGTTAGCCTGGAACCCCGGATCAAGAGCCTTCAGGTTACGGAAGACGCCATCACGGCTGAGCTTGTCGACGGCCGGACCATTAGCGTGCCCATTGCATGGTCGTGGCGCCTCTCCGAGGCGACGCCGGAGCAGCGTTCCAACTTCGAGATTCTAGGGGACGGCCAGGGAGCCCACTGGCCCGATGTCGACGAGGACATCAGCGTCGACGGGATGCTGTACGGCAGCCCTGCGCGCCGGCCTGGGCCAGCATCCTGAGAGCTCCCCTCACCGGTTATACGGATACTCGTTGATCCAGTGGAAGCCCCGGCCGAAGAGGGGGAAGCTGGACTCATCGACGCGCCGGAGACGTGCCCGGACCTTCTTGCCGTCGACCATCCCCTGCAGCTCGATGAGCCCCGGGCCGGGCTTGCGGCCAAGTTTCCGGAAGGACAGCTCCGACTTCCACTTCGGGTCCTTGAACTGAGTCAGAACCAGCTTCCTCGTGCCGGCTTCGAGCTTGAGGCCGTAAAACTGGCCCTGGGGATCGTCCATCGGTTGGATGACGACGAAACCCTCCCACTCGAAGATCAGCCGCTGCCAGCGGGCCTTGTCCGTGATCAGCGCCGGCCGGATCTGCCCGTCCACCTCGAACTCCTCGACGTTCCAGATGCCATGGAACGGCACCTTGGGCGCGAGGTGCCCGTACTCCCTGGCCCCGTCGTAGGAGACGTACAGCATCTGCGCGACCAGGGTGGCCACAAACACCGTCCGGATGGCCACCGCGCCACGGTTGAGCAGTCCCCTCTCGAAAAGCGGCCGTATCGGGACGGGCTCCGACTCGCGATTGAGCACGAGCACGTCCACGAGCCGCCGCAAACCGGGCAGCACCAGGAACACCGCCATGGCGAGCAGATGCGACGAGTACAGCTTCACCGGCACGTCGTAGCTGAGGTTCAGCATCACGACGTTCCCCATGACCCCGATAGACACGAGCGCACCCAGCAAGGTGGTGCGGCGGGCGGTCAGGAGCAGGCCGCCAAGCATCTCGGCCGCGCCCGTGAACATGGTGTAGGCCAGCGAAGCCCCCATGAACGTCCAGAGAATCCCCATCGGAGACGACTCGCCGAAGGTCTGGAAGAGCTGGTCCAGGCTCGGAGTGGAAAACTGGGACGGAATGAGCTTGTACGCCCCGTACGAGATCATCGACGTCCCGAGGGAGAAACGGACGTAGACCCTCAGCCACTCGTGGAGCCGTTCGTAGCCGGGCCGCTTCCTGTCAAGGATTGTCCAGACCAGCGTCACCGCGGCCGCCAGCACAAGGAAGCAGAAGATCTGCACGTAGTTGTAGGTTGTGTCTCCGCTGCCCAGGGGAAAGACGGT
>JANOCF010000352.1:0-7532 GCA_031412055.1 Holophagales bacterium
TGCAGAGCTCGTCCCGGAGGCCCTCGGTGCCGTGGGCCGCGTCCCGGATCATAAGGTGCGCGTGGTTCGGGAACTGGCGGAGCGTCTCCTGCGTACCTTCCGGCGGCGTCACCGGATCCAACCAGCCGCTGATGAACAGCACCGGCGCGGGCGACTCGGCCGGCGTCCAGAAATCCTCCGGCATTCTGGCCGTGGGCCAGGCCGCGCAGGCCGCCCTCTGCTGGCGGACCCGGTCGTCACCCTGGTATGTGCCCGCGCCCAGCCGCTTCGCCTCGGCCGGATCGAGCCGCGCGAGGTCCTCGGCGCAGGTGATCGCCAGGAAGGCGCCCATCCATTCCGCCGGCTCCGCGCGCTGCAGCGCCTCGCGGATGACCGGCCCGTAGTCCCCCTCGAACGCCTTGTGGACGACCATCGGGATTCTGACGTAGGACGCGGGCGAGTACTGCATGGAGCGCATGGTCGTGGTGAAGGAGGTGCGCGGGATCGTCAGCTCCACCGGCTGGCCGGTCTTCGGATGCTCCACCGTGGCCTTGCCCGGAGCGCGGTCGAGACGCTCCAGCACCGTCTTCAGCTCGCTGCGCAGGTTCGGGAACGCCGCGCGGCAGGCCGCGTCCGCGGCGCAGTCGTCGAACAGCCGGTCGAGCGCCGTCTGCGCGGAGCGGGCGTACGTGGACGGGCTGCGGAAGTCCACCGGCACGAGCGCGTCCAGGATCAGGCTCCGCACGTGCTCCGGATGCCGCTTCAGATAGACCAGGGCCGCCCGCGTGCCGTACGAGCCCCCGTACAGGTTGATCCGGTCGTACCCGAGCCAGGCCCGGACATCGTCCATATCGTCCTGGGCCTGGATGTTGGTGTACTGCCGGAGGTCAGCCTTCTTGCCCAACTCGGCGGCGCATGCCTTGATCGACTCCACCGGGAACATCTCCCGCAGGTAGCCCTGGGGATCGTCCTCGCTGCCCGGGAGGTTGCAGGCCAGGATGCCCGACTTGCCCGTGCCCCTCTGGTCCACGAAGACCACGTCGCGGTCGCGATGGAGCCTGGGGAGCACCTCCGGGAAGAAAGCGGCGGGGCCGGTGCCAGCCTCTCCGGGGCCGCCCGCGAAGTAGAAGAGCGGATCGGGCACCGGGCTCGGGTTCCTGGCAGGAACGACGACCACGTAGAGATCGATCCTGCGGCCCGCGCGCGTCTCCCGGTTCTCCCAGACGGAGTGCGTGCCGCACAGGGCCTCCAGGTCGGTGGGAGGGAGGCGGCAGGGTTCGAGCTTGCCCTGGAAGCGGGCGGGAACCTCGGCCGCGGCCAGGGCAGGGGAGAGCAGCAGGACCAGAAGGATCGGAAGCTGTCGTCGGCTCATGGGCTCTCCCTACGCAGAGAGCGTCCCGCCGGTTTCGACCCTGGTTTCGGGAGAAGAGCGGGCGGGGCCGGCTCGCGCCTTCCCCGCCCTTCCGGTCAGGTGGGCCTTAGCGGCAGGTCTTGCTGCCGGTCTTGCCCTTGCAGGTTCCGGAGCAGCACTGGCCGTTGGTGGTGCAGCTCGAGCCGGCCGGATTGCAGGCGAAGCAGCCCGAGGTGTTCAGGTTGCAGTCGCCGTTGCAGGCCAGGGTCCCGCCGGAGAAGCCCTGGCTCTGGCAGGTCAGGCCGCCCAGGTCGTTGCCGTCGCAGGACTCGCCGGACTCCTTGATGTTGTTGCCGCAGACCGGCGGCTGGGTCACGCCGCCGCCGCCCGTGACCACCAGGCTGAAGACCGCGTCGGTTTCCGGCGTGGCAAGATGGCCGTCCTGGTTGACCTCGGCCGCCGTGACCTGGACCGTCCAGCTCCCGGCCGCGGGGTTGCTGATGAACACGTTCTCCACCGTGTCCTTGGTGTTCGGGCTGCCGCCGGAGGTGGAGTAGTTGCCGGCCAGCAGGCCGTTGTTGCCGTGGTAGATGGTCCCGGCCGGCGACGTCACCTTGAGGCTGAGGTCGTTGATCCGGTGCAGGGTCGCGGAGGTCGTGCCCGGCGGGTCCGGGTAGACCATCGTGACCTTGAGCTCGCCGATGCCCGAAGCCACGTTGACGCTGTAGGTCGCCGTGCCGCCGAGCGTGAGCGGAGTCGTGGCGTCCACGACCAGGCTGTTGGCGGCGCGCTCGCGGGCGATCTGGGCGCTCGGCCGGCCCCAGCCCTGGTGGGTGCGAGTCAGGTCGCTGGCCGTGCCGGTGAAAGTGTACTGCTGGGCGTTGTTGACGAGCAGCGCCTTGATCGTCGAGGCGTGCGGCTGGCGCTCGAACACCGTGCTGCCCTGCGGGTTCGTGCCCCAGACGTTCTCCGACCACATCTGGACCATCAGGCCGAGCACGCCCGAGACCTCCGGGGTCGCGGCCGAGGTGCCGCCGAAGCCCGTGGTGTAGCCGTTGCCGGTCGTGGTGGTGTAGATGCTGTCGTACCAGTAGTTGACGTCCGGCTTGATGCGGCCGTCGGCCGCCGGGCCGATCGAGGCGCCGGAGCTCCAGGCGTCGTCCGCGGTCGACAGCGTGTTGAAGTGGCGGATGCCGCCGACGCTGATGGTGTTCTTGGCCCAGGCCTGCGGCCGGCTCTGCTGGCTGCCGGCGTTGGACTGGGACTGTGCGATCGCAATGTCCAGGCGCCAGATGATGTCGTCCAGCTCGCTGGAGTAGCTGTCGTAGGCGGTGGTGAGCGCGTTGCCCCAGGAGTTGGACTGGAACGACGCGAAGTAGGGGGAAGCCTTCAACTGCTGCGTGTGGGCGAAGCGGTTGGTGAGGAAGTCGTAGTCCGCGGCGATGCCCTGCGAGCTGCACACGAGCTGGCCGAGGCCCTGCGCGTTGCCGTCGCCGTCGCGGTTGCCGTTGCCGAACACGATGCCGTAGGTGCTGGTGCCGTGGCTGTCCGTGGTGTTCGAGCCGTGCAGCAGGATGCCGTCGAAGTCCATGTGGGTGGCTTCGAAGCCCGCGTCGAGGACCTCGCCGCGCACGCCCTGGCCGCAGGTGCCGTAGTTGGTCTCGAGGAAGTTGGCGCCGGAGTCCTGGCGTACCAGGTCCATGTCGTTTTCCCTGGGCGACCAGCTGTCGACCCACATCACGTCGTCATGGGCCGCGAGCCCCCGGAGCTGGTCGCGGTCGACCCACAGCTCAAGGATGTGCCCGTCGGGCCAGATGTCTGCCACGCGGGCGCCCTGGGCCTCGGCGGCCTGCCGGATACGCTCCTTGCCGTCCGGCCCCCACTCGAAGGCGGTGACGCGGACGCGCGTCTCGGCCGGGCCGTTTCCGGAGCCGGCCCAGTCGCGCAGCCCGGGCTCCAGGCGGAAGGCCGGGTGGTAGGGCTCGACGCGCTCGACGATGTCCAGGCTGCGCAGCGCCCCGGCCAGGCTCGGGCTCATGCGCACCACGTGGGCGTTGAAGGGGAAGTAGCTCAGCACCTCGGCGCCCGCGGCCTCCAGGGCTTCCCGCCACTCGGGCAGGCCGACCGTCTTGAACTGGACGAGGAACAGGCGGCCGTCGGCCGGCAGGCTCAGGGAGCCGGGGACGGGCGGGACCGGACGGTTGGGCTCCACGGCACCCGCGTGCAGGCGAAGAGCGGTCTCGACCCGCCGCGCTTCCAGCCAGATATTGCCGCCATCGCGGGTGGCGGAGAACCAGCGCTCGCCGGCCTCGTTCCAGGTGGCGAAGGCTGCCTTGCCGGCGGGATCCCAGCCGGTGGAGCCGAGAGCGATGGCCGAGGGGGTCACCCGCAGGAGCGAGCGCTTCACCTGCCCGTTGCCCGCGTCGACCGAGATGAAGATTCGATTCCCTCCCGCGCCAGCCTCGATCGAGATCTGGGGACGGGGTGGAGCCGCATGGGCGGCCGTCATCGGGACGGCCAGTGCAATGGCGAAGACCAACAAGACCGAAAATAAACGCATCGTTCCTCCTTTTGCCCCCCTTCGGGGGTGGCCTGCCGTCCTGCAGCAGACACGGATATTTGCAGGACCTGAGAGAGCGCCCCTGAAGGTTCAGGTACGCGGCAGGGGGAGGACGGGACAGAAAGGGGAGCCGGGCTCAAACTTGCCCGGAAGGGCGGTCCACCAGAACCCACTGCCTGCAGACCTCTTCGAAGCTGCGGAGGTCGGAGGTCGACAGGGCCTCGCGGCTGAAGCGTTCGATCTCGGCAGGGGGCGTGCCCGCGCGGCGCAGGCTGTAGCGGATCGCACTGACGAGGGCATAGCGGTTCCGGCTCCGCAAGGAGACACGGACATCCGGGTACAGCGGCATCATGGCGATATTCATCCTCAACCCGTACAACGATAGGAGAAGGCGTTCTGTTTCACGCCTGCTCCATTATCCTCCTAATATCCTCCTAATATTCTCCCAACCGGGCTCTTTGCGCTTCCCCTCCGCCACTTCGTCACGCAGGACGCCCGGCCTCCGTGGTGTCGTGGAGGCCGAAAACCTTTCGGCGGGCCTGGACGGCGGCGGAGGGCCACGGTGTGAGCTAAGATCCACCCCGAGATCCTCCAATGGAATGCTTTAGCGCAGTCCTCTTCGTCGCGTTGATCGCGGTCCTGGTCCAGCTTTCCCGCTCGACCGGCCGGATCAAGAAGCTCGAACAGGAGTTTGAGACCCAGCAGAGCCGGGTTTGGGATCTCAACAAGCGCCTGGTCGGCCTGAGCCGGGAGGTGGAGCTGCTGCGGAGCCCGGCGGCCGCGGAGCCTCCGCCTCCCGTGGAGACCCACGAGCCGGAGCCTGAGCGCCAGCCCGAGCCGGAGATCCCCGTGGCGGTCCCTCCGCCGCCGGCGCCAATTCCGGTAATTCCGGCGATCCCAGTAATTCCGGCAATCCCGGCAATCCCGGCAATCCCAGAAGCCTTGGCGATCCCGGAGCCGGTCTCCCGGCCCGCGATTCCAATCCCCATCTCCCAGCCGCCCAAGCCGCCCAAGCCGCCCTTCGACTGGGAGAGCCTGGTGGGCGTCCGGCTCTTCTCCTGGATGGCGGGCATCATGCTCGTCATCGCGGCCTTTCTCTTCCTGCGCTACTCGATCCAGCACGGCTGGCTGGGCGCGCCCGTGCGGATGGCCATCGGCGTCCTCACCGGGGCGGGGCTCCTGGCCGTCTGCGAGTGGAAGGCGGCGCGGCGCTACACCGTGACCGCCAACGCCCTGGACGCGGCCGGCATCGCCATCCTCTTCGCCACGTTCTTTGCCTCCCACGTCCTCTGGGGACTGCTCAATGCCACGACCGCCTTCCTGCTGATGGCGCTCGTGGCCGGCGTGGCGGTGGCGCTCGCCCTGCGGCGCAACGCGCCGTTCATCGCCGTGCTCGGCCTGCTGGGCGGCTTCGCCACGCCGGCCTTGCTCTCTTCGGGACAGGACCGCCCGATCACCCTCTTCGGCTACCTGCTGCTCCTCAACAGCGGCCTCGCCTGGGTGGCCGTCCGCCGCCGGTGGACCCTGCTGGTCCCGCTCTCGCTGGTCTTCACCTTCCTCTATCAGTGGGGTTGGGTGCTCCGCCGGCTCGACCCGGAGCGGCTTCCCCTGGCGATCGGGATCTTCCTGGTCTTTCCCGCCCTCCACATGCTCGTCCTGGCGCTCTCCCGGCAGCCGGCCCCCGAGGAGAAGCCCTTCTGGGACCTGTCGGGATGGAGCATGGCTCTCCCTCTGCTCCTGGCCGTCTACCTCGCCGCATCGCCGGGATTCGGCGCGCACTACGGCCTGCTCTTCGGCTTCCTCCTCCTGCTCGGCATGGCCCTGGCGGTTTATGCGGCCGCACGCGGGCCGGCGCTGTTCCACAACCTGGCGGCGGGCGCGACCGTGATCGTCTACGGGCTCTGGCTCGTCGTCTCCTACCGCTCCGAAGCCTGGCCCGGAATCCTGGGATTCCTGTCGCTGGAGGTGCTGCTCTACCTGGGAGCGCCCTGGCTGGCAAGGCTGTGGAAAAAGGATCTTCCCGTCCTGCCCGGCTCCCTGGCCGCGCCTATCCTGCTCGGAGCCTTTCCGCTGCTGCTCCTCCAGGAGCCGGCCGCGGCCTCGCCGGGCCTGACGTTCGGCGTCCTTTTCCTCCTGCTGCTGGCTTCGGCCGCCGCCGCCCTGGTCTACCGGTCGGGATGGCTCCACTTCGGAGCCGCTTTCTTCGCCGTTGCGGCGGAGGCGGTCTGGTCGTCGCGCTATCTCACCCCCGAGCGCCTCCTGCCCGGCCTGGCCCTCTATGCCGTGTTCGGCCTCTTCTACCTCGGAGTGCCGCTCGCCGCGCGGCGCCTGGGCCGGCGGCTGGAGCCCGAGGGCGCGGGCTCGGTGGTCCTCCTCCTGGGTCTGGCGCTCCTGGGCTTCCTCTCGCTGGGAACCGTGGCGGCTTCGGCCGTATGGGGTCTCGCGCTGCTGCTCGCGCTCCTCAACGCCGGGCTCTTCCTGGAAGCCAGGGAGGCGCGCCGGCCCATCCTTGCGACCGTGGGCGTGGTGCTGTCCTGGGTCCTGATCGCCCTCTGGTGGGCAACGGTCCCGCTCGGCGACCGCCTCGGACCGGCCCTGATGCTCGTGGCGCTCTTCTCACTGCTGAGCCTCGCGGGAAGCATCTGGTCGGGCAGGGCTACGACCGAGGGAGCCGAGGGCGGGAAGCAGCCGGAGCAGGGCGTGTACCTGGCCCTGATCGGCCACCTCTTCCTGCTGTTCGTCGCCACCCGCCCGGACCTCGCCATCCCGCCGTGGCCGCTCCTGGGCATCCTGGCGGTCCTGGTCCTCGCGGCCGGCGTTGCGGCCCTGGCGCTGCGGCGGGGAGCCCTGCAGGTGGCGTCCCTGGTCATGGCCCAGCTCGTCCTCCTGGTCTTGCTGCACACCGCCACGAATTACCCGTGGCCGTCCGTCGCCCTGGTCTCGGCCGCGCTGTTCGCGGGCTTCGGCCTCGCCTGGATCCCGGTGGCACGCCGTAGAAATACCGGCGGTGGGGAGGACCTGGCCCTGACCTGCTCCCAGGGAGCCGTGGCCGCGCTTTTCTCCGCGCAGATCGTCGCCGCCGTAGCCTGCGAGCTCTCGGGATCTCCTTCCGCGCTCCTGAGTCTGCTCGTCCAGGTTGCCCTGGCGTCTGCCCTGCTGTGGCTCTCCAGCCGCGGCTTCTGGCCCTGGGTCGCGCCCGTCTCGGTGCTGACCACGTTTCTCGCCGCCTGGGCGTTCCACCACGGGTCGGGCTGGGAGCGGCTGACCCTGGCCGCTGCTCTCTGGCTCGTGTACCTCGCCTACCCGGTCGTCCTCGGGAAGAGAGCGCGCCAGCTCCGGGAGCCCTGGCTCGCGGCCGTGCTGGCGAGCGTTGCCTTCTTCCTCATCGCCCGTCCGATCGTCGAGAGCCTCGGCTTCGAGAGCGTGATCGGCCTGCTGCCGGTGGTCCAGGCGGCGGCCCTCGCCTTCCTGCTCTGGCGCCTTCTCAGCCTTGAGCGCGTGGAGAGAGTGGAGCGGAGCGAGCCTGCGGAGGAGAGAGACCGGGGACGGCTCGCTCTCATGGCCGGCGCCGTGCTCGCGTTCGTGACCGTGGCCATCCCGCTGCAGCTCGAAAAGCAGTGGATCACGATCGGATGGGCGCTG
>JANOCF010000353.1:0-11384 GCA_031412055.1 Holophagales bacterium
CGTTCTACGGCTACGACTACGAGGAGTCCACGGCCTTCGACCTGGCCCTCGACGGCAGCGGCAACGTCCACGTGACCGGCTACCTCTACAAGCCGGGCGAAGCGGGCATCCGGGACTACCTGACGGTCAAGTACAGCCCCACCGGCTCGCGGCTCTGGGTGCAGGCCTACGAGACCGGCGGCGTGGATGAGGCCTACGACGTGGCGGTGGACGCCAGCGGCAACGTCAGCGTAGCCGGCACCTCGGGAATCGTCCGGTACAACTCCGCCGGGGTGCAGCAGTGGGTCGGAACCTTCGATGGGATCGCGCACGCGCTGATCACGGTCGGCGGATCTGTCTACGCCGTGGGAGTCGCGGATGACGACCTCCTGGCCGCCCGCTACGACGCGGCTGGCGTCCGCCTCTGGTCTACCCCCTTAGACCTCGGCGGCATCGAGGAGGGCTTCGCGCTGCGGCTGGTCGGGGACGTGCTCTACGTGGCGGGCTCCGCCACGGGAACGGCCGATGCGGACGCGCTGGTCGTGGGCTTCGACAGCGCCACGGGCGGCGCCACCGGCTCGGACCTCTTCGACGGTGGATACGACGACCGGGCCTACTCCATGGCCCAGGGCGGGGCGGGCGATTTCTGGGCGGCGGGCACTTCCGGGAACGGGGTGGACGGCGACATCCTGATCGTCAAGTACACGGCCCAGACGGGTCCGGTCCTCCAGAGCCTGACCCTCTCCCCCGCCGCCTTCGCCGGAGCGTGCAAGACCTCCAGCGCCAAGGTGACCCTGAGCGGCCCGGCTCCGGCCGGGGGCGCGGTGGTGACCCTCTCGGACACCAACACGGCCGCAACGCTCCCCGGGAGCGTGACGGTGCCGGCGGGAGCGACCACCGCGAAGTTCACCATCGCGGGCGCAGCGGTCGCCTCGGCCCAGGTCGGCTCGGTTACCGCGTCCTACGCCGGGGTGAGCAAGAGCGCGACGGTGACGGTAAGGCCGACCGGGGTGCTTCAGCTGATCCTGAGCCCCAATCCCGTGGTAGGGCCGAACCAGGTGACTGGCACGGTGACGCTGGAGTGCCCGGCGGGCGCTGGCGGTACCGGCGGCATCCCGGTCTCGCTGACCTCGAGCAGCGCCGCCGTGGCGGGCTTGGCGGTGCCGAGCCTCACCATCCCGGCCGGCTCTACGACTGGAAGCTTCACGGTTCAGGCCGCGGATGTGTCGGTCGTGAGCTACACCAACATCCGGGCCACGGCGAACGGGGTCTGGAAGTCGGTCAAGCTGACGGTACAGCCATAAATACGGCCGTAAGTGGAATTGGGGCCCCCTTTCTCCGTGGAGGGGGCTTCTTGTTCTACGAGTCCAGCACGGTCTTGACGTCGTCCCCCACGACATCCTCGACGTAGAGGAGCTTCACCGCGACCAGGATCGCGGCGAGCAGAGGCACGGCGACCAGCATGCCCAGGAACCCGAAGACCACGCTCATGACGGCGAGGCCGATGATGGTCAGCACGGGCGGCAGGTCCACTCCCTCCTTCATCAGCATCGGGATCAGGAGATGGTTCTCGAAGAACTGGATGCCCACATAGGCAAGGGTGACGAAGAGGGCCTTCTCAGGCGAGTCCAGAAAGCCCATGGCCACCGCGGGGATGGCGCTCAGGATCGGGCCGACCATGGGGATGAACTCCAGAAGGCCGGCGATGATCCCCAGCGGCAGCGCCGCCTTGACCCCCAGCAGCTTCAGGGCGATGGTCGTGACCACGCCGATGACCACCATGGCCACGAGCTGCGCCACCAGCCACTTGCGCAGCGTCATCCCGATCGCCGTCAGCACCTCGTTTGCCCGCGGCCGTGAACGGTGGGGGAACAGGTGCAGCATGCCCTTGCGGTAGAGGTCGGGCGAGGCCCCGATGTAGATGGATAGGATCATGATCAGGAACAGCCCGGTCACCACCGCGATTGTCGAGGTCAGGAACGAGAACAGGTAGCGGGCGATCGCATTGAGCTGACCCGACAGGGTGTCCGGAATCCCGGAGAGCTGCCCTCCGGGCCGGTTCTGGGCTTGCTCCGCGGGCACGGACGCGCCCGTCTCTTCTCGGGCGGGGCCGCCAGGTTGAGGCGCTTGGGCTCCCGCAGCCGGCTGTCCCGGCCGAGCGGGCGCCTCGGCCCGCGCCGAGGGCTGCTCGGGCATGAGCTGGCCGAGCAGCCCGTTCCCCCGCCGGTTCATCCAGTCTTCCACCCGGTTGATGGCCTGGGGAAGGGCGGTCCGCAGCTCGCCGGTCTGCTCCCGCAGCGTCGGCGCGATCCAGGCGCCAACCCCGATCAGGAGCCCCAGGAATCCGAACACGATCAAGGCTGAGCCGAGCCCGCGCGGAATCCGGAGCCGCTCCAGAAAGTCGGCGCCGCGGCCCACCGCCAGGCCGAAGAGCGTGCCGAGAAAGGCGACGAAAAGGATCGGGTACGCGACCCAGAGCAGCTTCAGCCCCAGGTAGACCCCCAGGACCAGCGCGGTGGCCCGGAGGATGTCCAGGCTCCGCCACCCATGCTCGCGGCGAACACTCGCTGCGGCTCGCAGCTCGGCTGACGCCGTCTGGGACGCGGGCGGAGTGGCGGAATGCACGACGGGTACAGAGGGCTGGGGTCTGACGTTCCTGTCCATGATCCTCTTTCCAAGCAAAGAGGATGCCGAAAAGGAAACGCCCCGCGGGTGGCGGGGCGTCGCAGCCTCGTTCGAGAAGAGCGAGGGGTCAGTCGGCCTGCAGGCGGCGGGCGGCGATGGACTGCTTCCGGCTCGTCCGGCCTTCCCAGGTCGCCAGGATCTCGCCATGGGCGTTGGCGGCCACGGACATCCGGTACTGCGGGTAGAGGCGCGCATGGTTGATCATGATCTCGTCACCCAGCTTCTGGCCCGCGTTGTCGATCACGACGGCGTAGGCGCCGATCGGGGTGGTGTTGATCCAGTCCATCCAGGCCACGATGATGTTGCCCGAGGGGAGCATGGCCAGGGCGGGAGAGATCTGCACCTCGCCGACACCCTTGCTGATCCGGAACTCGGATCCGATCCGGGCGCCGGCCGAGCTGAGGAACTGGCCGGTGATCCCGTGGTAGTCGGTGTTCTTCAGGAAGCCCTGCCAGGCGACCAGGAAGTCGCCGTTGCGGGTCGCCAGAGCCGCGGGGCGGCGCTGCCGGCCCATGGTGACCGTGTTCACGACCTGCTCGGAGCCGATGGCCGTGCCATCCTTGTCGAAGATCCGGGCCAGGATGTTCGGGCCGTCCACGTGGTCGGACTCCCAGGCCACCAGGAAGTCGCCGGCGCTGTTCGCGGCCAGGGCCAGATTCCAGACTTCTCCGGCGCTGCCGGAGTCGACGCGGAACTCGTCGCCGGCCGGCTGGCCACGGCGGGTCAGGAGGCGGCCCTGCACGGAGACGGTGTTCTTCACGGACGCGCCGCTCTCCCAGACCACCACGATGCCGCCCGCCTTGATGGCGACCTGCGGCTTGTGCTGGAGCCCGGCGGTGGTGGAATTGACGCGGAAACGCCCTCCCTCGGGAGCTCCAAAGGCGGAGAATCGCTGGCCGTAGACGTCCTGGTCGAGAATCTGGCGGTTCTCATAAAAGTGATCGAGGTTCAGGTAGTCCTTCTCCTCGGTCCAGACGAGCAGGAACTCGCCGTTCGGCAGGTAGGCAAGCGCGGGCTCCTTGCGCACGAGGACCTCGCCCTGGGCAGGAATTCCGGGCAGGTTTTTGTTGGGCACCAGGGCCAGCTCGGCCGTGAGCGGGGCGCCTTTGCGGTCGTAGATACGGCCAAGGATGCCGTGCCGGTCATTCGCCCAGACGACGAGGGAGATCCCGGAGGGGCCGTACGCGGCGACCGGCACCAACTGCCGGGTGTCCTTGTTGGTATTGACCTGGAACTCCTCCCCCACCAGCTCAGGCTGCGCCCACCCCGGAGTCGAGAACGTGACGAGCAGTGCGGCGGCCGCGAGCCACTGAACAGGCTTGGACCTCATTGTTGAATCTCCTCCAACTTCAAGCAGTGTTAAGGGGTTGTTCCCACGATGAGATCCTAGGCCCCATCCGGTGGGGTGTCAATCAGTTCCATGGCCCGCTCCCGGAGCCTCTGCCGCGCCTTCCGGAGCCTCCACCGCGCCTTCCGGAACCGTTCCCGCTCCTTCCGGAGCCGTTCCCGCGCCTCTGGAAGCGATGCCGCGCCTTCCGGAGCCCCTGCCGTACCTTCAGGAGCCTTTGCCGTCGCTTCAGGAGCCTCTGCCGTCCTTCGGGAACCTCTGCCGACCCTTCCAGAGCCTCTGCCATCCCTTCGGGAGCCTCTGCCGACCCTTCCGGAGCCGTTGCCGCGCCTTCCGGAGCCCTTGCCGACCCTTCCGGAACGCCGCCGTGCCTTCGGGAGCCGCCGCCGTGTCTTCCGGAGCCGACGCCGTGCCTTCCGGAGTCCCTTCCGAGCCTGACGGAGCCGCTTCCTGGTTTCAGCGCGCTCCCCCCAACCTCCCATGATCCCGACCCGACCTCTCCCCGGAGAGTGGGAACCCCGGCCACCCCTCACCGGACAGCAGGCGTCAGAGGCCGGCCGGTTTGCCTCGGCCACCCGGTCCATGTTCTCGTAGTCCCGGACCCATGACGCCTCCTCTCCTCCACCGCGACCCGTTCCTGCTCGCCCTGGCCCTCCTGGCGCTGCTCCAGGCCGGGTTTGTCGCGGCGCATCTGGTCTACCCGGATCTCAATCTCGACTATCCCTTCATGGACGGCGATTCCCACGACTGGATCGCCAACGGGCTGCGCATGGCGGGTCATGACGTGCGCTTCTCCGGCCGCGCTCCCCTGCTCCCCCTGATGGTGGCCGCTCTGGAGAAGGTCTCGGCTCTGCCGTGGCTTCCAGTCCTGCTCCAGATCCTCTTCCATGGCACGGTCCTGGCCTTTTACACGCTGGCCGTCCGGCTGTGCTCCCGGCCCGCGGCCTTCGCGGCCGCCCTGGCGCTGCTCGTCAACCACTCTCTCCTCGGAATGTCGCTGCAGGTGATGGCCGACGTCCCCGCCTCCTGCCTGATCTTCCTCGGGACTCGCTCGTTCCTGCTCGCGCGCTACCCGGCGGCCGGGCTCCTCGGCGGGCTGGGTGCTCTCACCCAGCCCATCGGCCTGATCGCGGCCGTACCCGCCGCCCTGACGGTTCTCCTGCAGCGGCGTGCACATCTCCGATCCTTCCGCCTGTGGCTCGGAGGAAGCCTGCTCATCGGGCTCCCCATCCTCTGGATGGCGGTCCAAGGGACCGGCGAGGCGGACATCCCTTCCCGGCAGTGGGACCTGGTCGCGCTCCATGCCGGCTCGGTTCCGTTCTACGGCTGGACCTTGCTCTCCCTCCTGGGTCTGCCCGCCTGCCTGCTGCTCGCGGCAGGGCTGTTACGCCGCACCGGCGATGCGCACCTGTCCATCGTGCTCTTCTTCGGGACGCTCACCGGCTTCTTCGTCTTCCTCTACACCTATGACGCGAAGCGGTTCCTGGTCTATCCGGTGTGGATGGCGGGCCTTCTGATCGCGGGAGCCCTGGCGCGCCTGCCCCGGCCGGCGTTCGCGACAGCAGCGGTCCTGCTGGTGGCCGGGTCGGGGATGCCTCTTCCCGGGGAGCCGGCCGATCCATCCTGGGCGGCGCTCTCGCCGCTCCCTCCGGTCTACGGCCGTGTCAACCTCGATGCGACTCCAACGGGAGGGCAGGCCCTCGCTTCCTGGGAGGTGGATCTCACGATGCGCTCCGGTGGAGAGCTGAACCTGATGCGGGTCCGCCAGGCACGGACTTCGTTCGTGCCCACGCCTCACCCCGATCCGGGGATCTTCGAGCAGGACCGCTCCGTCCTCTTTCTCTACGAGAGACCCTCGGATGGCGGGGGCCGCTACCGGACCATCACCCGCCTGGGCAACGCGCTCCGCAAGCGGGTCAAGTACGTGCCGCGCTCCTGGCTCGATCCCTGGTGGTCCCGGATCGGGCTCACCCCACTAGGGGAAATTGAGAAAAATCCCATCTACCGGGCTCGCCTCCCGGGGAGCGGGGCTACGTGGGTGGTGGTTACTTCAGCGCCCCCCTCCTGGTTTCCCCCCAGCACCAACCCTCCCCCGTACCGGGAGGAGGGACGCTTCGGCGGAGCGGAGGTGATCCACGACCATCTCAGGGGCTGGGACGGCTACGTTGCGCTCGTTCCCGGAGAGGGAAGTCCGAAGGCGTGGCAGCTCTATCTGCCCTTCCTGGTGGAGACGACCGAGCTTTATGTGCCCGAGCCGGGACAGGAGCGGCAGATCCTGGAGATCTTCGATGCCGCTCCCAACCTCGGGGAGGAGGCGATCGGTTCCGTGGTGGTGCGCCGGACGGAGCTTCTGGGGAGGAAGGCTTCCCTGGTCAGAGGAACAGCAGAGCCACCCCGCTGACCGCCACCAGCGCGCCGATCAGACCGCCGATCCCCACCTTCTCCCGGCGCAGCAGGACCACGAGAGGGATGATGAGGACCGGCGTCAGCGCCATGATGCTGGCCGCCACGCCGGCCACGGTCTCACGGATGGCGATCAGGGAGAGGGTTACCGCCAGGAAGGGGCCGAAGAACGCTCCGAGCGCGGCGAAGCCCAGAGCCTTGCGGTCGCGGATACCCGTGCGCACGTTGGGCCACCAGCGCAGGAGGAAGAACAGGAGCGAGTAGCCGGCCATGCCGGCGATCACCCGCACCTGGGTGGCGGCAAAAGGGTTGTAGCCCTCCATCCCGATCTTGCTGAGGATCAGCCCGCCCGCCTGGCCCAGGGCGCCCCCAAAGCCGAGGGCGATTCCCGCAGGCGTGACCGAGTGCGGACGGGGAGCGGACGGGCGCTCGAGGATGGCCCAGGCGATCCCACCCACCGTGAGGGTCATGCCGAGCAGATCGCGGGGCGCCAGGGTCTCCCCCAGGACGATCCAGCCGATCAGCGCCGTGATCGGGGGCACCAGCGACATCATCAGGCTGGAGAGCCGCGGTCCCAGCACGATATAGGCCCGGTAGAGGCAGAGGTCCCCGAACGTGAAGCCCACCAGCCCCGAGACCGTCAGCCAGATCCAGTTGTGGGGCGTGGCGTCCGTGGGGAGCGGCAGCCCGCGCAGGACCAGGCCGGCCACGGAGAGGAACAGAAAGGCGAAGACCAGCCGGACCAGGTTGACGGTCAGCGAGCCGATGCGCCGGGCCGCGCCCTCGATCGAGAGCGCCGTGAGAGCCCAGAGGCCGGCGGCACCCAGGGCCGCGAGTTGGCCCGCGTAGGGAGACATGGGACGGGAACTCTACCCGAAAAGCGGCTTGATGAACCCCGCCATCGCCTCCACCGCCGCCGCCACGTTCCCCGCTTCGGTCCGTCCCGAAGCCGCCCGGGGCTTGAAGGAGTGGTCTCCATCCTCCATCCAGACCACCCGGATCGCGGGTGAAAGGGCATAGCCCTCCACATCCTCCCGGGTGCCGAAGGTGTCGCGGGTGCCCTGGACGATCAGGGCGGGCGTCTTCAGCGTCTCCAGGTGCTTGACCCGCAGACTCTCCGGCCTGCCCGGAGGGTGGAACGGGTACCCCAGGCAGACCACGCCACGAACCTCCGCCTCGTCGGCCACCATGCTGGCAAACCGTCCGCCCATGGATTTGCCGCCGATGACGAGGCGCTCCCCGCCGCCGAGTTCGCGGATCGCGTCCAGCCAGGCCTCACGCAGGACGGGCTCGCGGTCCGGCGGCCGGTTCTTGCCGCCCTCGCGCCGGGATCGCATGTAGGGAAACTCGAAGCGGGCGACCCGGATGCTCTGCGCGGCCAGCCCCCGGGCCACGGTGTTCATGAATCCGGAGTCCATGGGAGCCCCGGCGCCATGGGCCAGGGCGATTGTGGGCACGTCCGGACCCGGCTCGGGACCGTCGAAGAGGAAGACCGGCTCTTTCATGTCCTGTATTCTAGATGTCCTGAATTCTAGATTGACAGGCCCGTTCTCTCCCGTTAGCCTCACATCAGATTTTCTAACCCGGTATCCCGGAAAATGAAGCCGAGCCCGCGAGAGAACCGCGCGTGATCCCGACACCCGAACAGCTCGACGAAATTGCCGGCATGGCCGGGGGCACCCTCCAGGAGGTGCCCATCGCTCCCCTCTTCCTGTCCCAGGCGGTGCACCGCCGGACGGGAGTGCTGGAGATTCGCCGCCGCCAGGTCTGGAAAAAGGTCGTGTTCGAGGCGGGCGTGCCCGTGGACTGCCGCTCCAATCTCGTCCACGAGACTCTCGGCCGCTACATGGTCCTCGAGGGCAAGCTCAGCGAGGAGGACTTCAACGCCTCCCTGGGACGGGCCGCGGCGCGGGGCGTTCCTCTGGGCGAGGAGCTGCTGGCGAAGGGGCTGGTCAGCCCCGAGGACCTGTTCAAGATCCTCCAGGCAAACCTCGCCAAGAAGCTCCTCGACCTGTTCACCTGGCGCGAGGGAGAGTTCCACGCCGTGGACGACGACCTCCTTACCACCGAGTCGTCGCTCAAGCTCAGGGTCGCGCAGCTCATCCTGACCGGCATCACCAAGCTGGCGCCGCAGGAAGAGGTGGACATGGCGGTGGGTCCGCTGGTGGGCCAGAAGCTCTGTCTCTTCCCCTCGCCGCCGATCCCCCTGGAGGAGATCCGCTTCTCGCCGCGGCAGAGCCAGCTCGTCGAGGCGATCCGTCCGGGGAGGAGGATGGGCGAGCTGGCCGAGGCCACGGGCCTGACGGTCGACGAGATCACCCGGGTCCTCTATGCCTTGCTGGTCCTCGGCGTGGTCGTGCCGGAGAGCCGGCTGCCCAAGGGCGCGTCGCTGTCGTCCACGGGCAGCTTCCAGCGCCCAGCCGCTGTGGCAGCTCCAACACCCTTGGCACCTGCGGCACCTGCGGCACCTGCGGCGTCCCAGCCGCAGGCCGCCCCTTTCGTGGCTCCAGTGCCCGGCCCCGCCGCCGCCGACCCGGCGGAGTTCGAGCGCCGGCGCAACCAGGTCATGCAGACCTACCTGGTCTACCGCCGCCAGGATGCGTTCGACCTGCTGGGCGTGCCCGAGGAGGCGACGCTGGCGGTCGTTCACCAGAAGTATCTGGAGTTCGCCCGCCGCTTCGCACCCTGGAGCCCGGAGCTGTCGAGCGTGGAGGAAAAGGCCCAGGACCTGTTCCTGGCCGGGGCGCAGGCCTACGGCGAGCTGACCGACGTCGAGAAGCGCAACACCCTGCTTTTCCGCCGCAAAACCCTGCGGGACGAGCGAGCCCGGAAGGCGCCCGCCATGCACCAGATCAAGACCGACCTGCTGGACTCCGAGGCCCAGTTCAAGAAGGGCAAGGCGGCCATGGAGGCGGGCAAGTACCGCGAGGCGGTGATGCTGCTGGAGTTCGCCCTGGACTGCGACCCGCAGAACGGCGTCTATGCCGCCGAGCTCGCCTGGAGCCGCTTCCTCAACAGCAGCGCCGCCGCGCCGCAGGCCCTTCGCGAGCTGCAGGAGACCCTCCGCCGGGACCCGAACTGCGGGCTCGCCGCGTTCTACGCGGGCGAGATCGAGCGCCAGGTGGGCAACCACGACGAGGCCGAGAACCACCTGCGCCGGGCCATCAAGCTGATGAGCCCGGACCGCCGTCCCATCGACGCCCTGAAGACGCTCTCCACGGAGAGGAAGAGGTAGGGGACCCGGCCCCGGCATGCCGGACCGCATCCAGGACCGCGCCCGCTTCGATCTGATCCGCTATGCCAACGTGTGGGAGGACGCGGGCATCCTGCGTGACGCCTTGCGTCCCGCGCCAGGCCGTCGAATCCTCTCCATCGCCTCGGCCGGGGACAACAGCTTCGCCCTGCTCGCGGACGGGGCCGAGGTGGTGGCCGCGGACCTCTCCCCCGTCCAGATCGCCCTGGTGGACCTCAAGCGGGCAGCCATCCGGCGGCTCAGCCACGCCGAATGCCTGAGCTTCCTCGGGTTCCGGAAGCCGGAGAACGACCGGCGGGCCGTCTACGAGCAGCTCGAAAAGGATCTCGCCCCCGGGTCGCGCGAGCTCTGGCGGGAGCGGCTGGACGACATCGCGGACGGCCTCTCCCATCACGGCAAGTTCGAGAGCTACTTCTCGCTGTTCCGGGAGCGGGTCCTCCCCCTGATCCACCGGCGGGCGACCGTCCTCAGTCTTCTGGAGGCCCGGGAGCCGGTTGAGCGCGAGGCCTTCTACGAGCGCACCTGGAACAACCTGCGCTGGCGGCTGCTCTTCCGGGTCTTCTTCAGCCGCTTCGTCATGGGCCGCCTGGGCCGGGACCCCGAGTTCTTCCGCTACGTGGAGGGCTCCGTGTCCGAGCGCATCCTCGGCCGGACGCGCTACGCCCTGGCCGTCCTCCCCACGCATGCGAACCCGTACCTGGAGTACATCCTGACCGGCAACTTCGGTAACAACCTCCCGCTCTACCTGCGGCCGGAGGTCTACCCCGAGGTGAAGCGCCACATCGACAAGCTGACGCTCTTCGAGGGGCCGGTCGACGACGCGGCGAAGGAGCATCGCGGCGAGGGCTTCGACGGCTTCAACCTGTCGGACATCTTCGAGTACCTGGACGAGCCCACGGGCATCCAGGTCTACGGCCGGCTTCTGGACGCGGCTCGGCCCGGGGCGCGGTTCGCCTACTGGAACATGCTGGTGCCACGGCGGCTGTCGTCCTCCTTTCCCGGACGGGTGCGGTACCTGGAGACGGAGTCCAAGGAGCTGTTCGCCAAGGACCTCGCCTGGTTCTACAGCGCGTTTATCGTCGAAAGCCTGGAGGAAGTCGTTTGATCCCGCCCGGAGATCTGCAGGGCGCGGCGATCCTCTCCGGAATCTTCGTCTCCGTCCTGGTCATCGCTGAGCTCTGGAGCCGGCTGGGCAGCCCCAAGCCCGAGTGGACCCGCAAGCTGGTGCACACGGGCGGCGGCATCGCCTGCCTGTTCTTCCCCTTCCTTGTGCAGTCGCCCTGGACGGTGCTGGCCATGGCCCTGCCGCTCACGGCGCTGTTCGTCCTCGGCGGCAAGATGGGGTTCCTCCAGAGCCTGCACAAGGTGCAGCGCAAGAGCCGGGGGGCGGAGTACTACCCGCTGGCCGTCTTCCTGACCTTCGTGCTCACCCAGGGGAGGCCGTGGCTCTACCTGCCGGCCGTGCTGGTCCTGGCGGTGGCGGACGCCTTCGCTGCGCTGATCGGCAGCCGCTACGGCGTGGTGCGTTACGAGGTCGAGGACGAGCACAAGAGCCTGGAGGGCTCGCTGGTCTTCCTGGTGCTCGCCTTCCTGGCGATCCACCTGCCCATCCTGCTGCTGACCGACCTGCCGCGTCCGGTCTGCGTTCTGGCGGCGGTGTTGGTGGCGGCGCTGGTGACGGGCTTCGAGGCGATTTCGCTGCAAGGGGCCGACAAC
>JANOCF010000354.1:0-4130 GCA_031412055.1 Holophagales bacterium
CCGGGTGCGGCTCCTGACCCGCGACCCGGGTCCGGGCGACGAGGCCGCCGAGGACCGCCTGCGGATAGAGGACCTCTTCGCCCGCGCCCGCCAAGCGGGCTCGATGCGCCCGCCGCCCTGGCCGGAGCTGGCCGGCGCTCCGGCTCCGGCCGGGATGGAAGGCTGGATGCGGGAGCACCTCCTGGGCTGCGGCCAGTGGCCGGAGGATCGCCCCTTCGCCGAAGCTTCCGGGATGGCGGAGGCCCGGCCTTGACACCGTCCAGCCCGCCCAGCGGCTCCCACGCCGTGGTCGTGGGAGCGAGCCTGGCGGGTCTCCTCGCCGGCCGGGCGCTCGCCCGCCACTTCGAGAGGGTCACGATCCTCGAACGGGACGACCTGGCGTCGCTCACGTCGGGCGGCCCGCGCCGGGGTGTGCCGCAGGCCCGCCACGTCCACGTCCTGCTGCGCGGCGGGCTGGACGCGCTGGAGGGTCTCCTGCCGGGGATCGGCTCCGAGCTCGACGGCTGCGGTGTCCTCACCGACATGTCCGCCGATCTCTGGTGGTTCCACTTCGGCGTGTGGAAGCTGCGTTTCCCGTCGGGCATCACATCCTTCTTCTGCGACCGCCTCGCCCTGGAGCGGGTGATCCGCCGGAGGGTCGAGGCGATCGGCAACATCGAGCTGAGGTCCGGGGCCACGGCCGAGGGACTGCTCGCCGAGGACGGTCGGGTCACGGGGGTACAGGTCGCCAGCCAGGAGAAACCGCGGATCGCGACCGACCTGGTGGTCGACGCCTCGGGCCGCGGCTCGCGGGCTCCCCAGTGGCTCGCCAGCCTGGGCTATCCCCGGCCGGAGGTGGACGAGGTCGGAGTCGACGTGGGCTACGCCTCCCGCCTCTACAGCATCCCGGCCGGCTGCAAGCATCCCTGGAAGGTGATGGCCATCTTCCCCCGGCCGCCGGAGACCAGGCGCGTGGGGATGATGTACCCGCTCTCCGGAGGGCGGATGCTGGTCACCCTGGGGGGTTGGTGCGGGGACCACCCGCCCACGGACGACGCGGGCTACACCGCCTTCGCCGCCACCCTGCCGGCCCCGGACATCCATCGGTTCGTGGAGACCGCCGAGCCGCTGACGTCCATCCACGTGCACCGTTTCCCCTCCAACCTGCGCAGGCGCTACGAACGGTCGGCCCGGTGGCCCGAGGGCTTCGCGGTGGTGGGGGACGCGGCGTGCAGCTTCAACCCGATCTACGGCCAGGGCATGAGCGTGGGCGCCCTCCAGGCGGAGGCGCTCGACCGGCTCCTCGGATCGCGGAGCTTCCGGAAGCCGGGCTTCGCCCGCGGTTTCCAGAAACGGGTGGCGCGGCTCGCCTCTACCCCCTGGCTGCTCGCGACAGGCGAGGACTTCCGCTACCCGGAAGCCACCGGGGCGAGGCCGCCGGGCATCCGTCTCCTCAGCCGGTACTTCGGCCACGTGCTGGAGCTGTCGGCCGAGAGCCCCGCGATCCACCGGCGGTTCCTCAAGGTGATGAACTTCCTCGCCGGTCCGCTCGTCATGTTCACGCCCGGCGTGGCGTCGCGGGTCCTGCTGCGGGTCCTGCTGCGCGGGCTCAGGATGCCGGCAAGGGCTGCTTCGCTCGCACGCGCCGAAGCCGCCGGCGCTCCCGATCCCGCGGAATCTCCGTGACCAGGTGCCCGCGCGACTTGTCGCGCAGGAGCCGCGTCGTGGTGCGCAGCTCGGCGAACGGCGAGTCCGCCGACGAGTAGCGGGTCGACTCGAAGCTCCAGTACCAGTTGCCGGCCATCAGGTCTTTCATCCCCTGGACATAGGTGCGGACATCGCGGTCCATGTCCGCGTCCCAGCCGGGCAGCCGGCGCTCCAGCTCCAGGAAGCGATGGAGGCAGGCGTTAACCCGGTCCATGACCGAAATCGCCGCCTCTTCGAGCGGCACGCGCTCGTGCTCGGCCACCACCGCGACCAGGTTGTAGGGGCAGCGGTCGCGGATCACTTCCTTGGGATAGGACAGGACGTCGTTGGCTAGCGCGACCTGCAGGCAGCAGGCCTCGCGCATCCCGGCGACGACAGGATGGCCGTGGACCTCCTCCGGCAGGGCGAGGCCGCCCACGAACTCGCTGAGATGAATCGTCGGGTACATTGCCACGTCGTTGCGCCGGATGCGCACGTACGTCTCGGGGTCGGGGATCTCCTCGCGCTCCCAGAGCTTCATCAGGGCGAGCGAGCCGCGCAGGAGGTAGTCGCCGATCGCGTCGGCCAGGCGCCGGAGCTGCCGCTCCTCCATGCTCTCGGCGAGCTCCTCCAGGGTGTCGAAGGCCAGCCGGTTGAGCGCGTCCGGCTCCGGCGGGAGCCGCCGGGTCCGCAGCACCTCGACGTTGGTCTCGAGCATCTCCTCGATCATCGGGATGTCGCGGCCGTTGAGGCTGGTCGTGTCGTACACGTCGTCGCAGAGGAAGAAGAAATCGATCATGCGCGAGGCGGTCAGCAAGGTCTCGCGCGGCGCCCGCGGGAAGAAGAAGGCGTTCAGGAGATTGAAGCCGTCGTGGTAGTCGCACTGATCGGGGCGGATCAGGCCGCGCTCGATCATCTCGCCGTTCATGCGGCGCACGAGCTCGCCGTAGAAAGGGTTCTTGAGATAGGGGAACGGCATCTGGATGCGGGACACGGAGAGCATGATCAAGTCTTCCCCCGCGTTCATGTTGCCTTGGGGCCGGAGGCCCGGGCTTCTCCGATCTTGCCCCTGGAGCAATCCCGGAGAAGGACCGGCGGCGCGGATCGTCTAGTCTGGCCCGGAGGAGGAGCGCCTTGCACGGAACCGGTCTCCCTTCGGGCTCGCGGCCGCCCAGCGCCGGCGGCTATCCCCTGGTCGGAGCCCTGCCGGGGCTGCTCGCCGATCCCCTGCGCTTCTGCTCCCGGGCCGCGGCGCGCCACGGCGGCCTCGTCCGCCTGAAGCTCGGGCCGGCGTGCCTCTATCTCGTCACCCATCCGGACCACGTCCGCCACGTCCTCGCCGACAACGCCGGGAACTACTGGAAGGGCGCGATGAACCATCGCGCCAGGTTCCTGCTCGGGGACGGGCTCGTGACCAGCGAGGGCGACTTCTGGCGCGGCCAGAGAAAGCTGATCCAGCCGGCCTTTCACGGCCGCCGCGTCGCGGACCTCGCGAACGGGGTTACGGCGGCGGTCCGGCCGCTGCTCGGCGAGTGGGAGCGGGCCGCGAGTACCGGGGATCGGGGCGAGGTGGTCGACGTGGCGAAGCAGATGCAGTCGCTGACCCTCGGCATCATCAGCAAGGCCACCCTGGGCGCCGGCCTGACGGCGCAGGACGTGGCCGCGGTGGGGGAGGCGGTGTCGGTGAGCCTGCGGCACGTTCAGCTCCGCTTCTTCACCTTCTTCCTCCCCGAGGCGGTGCGCCTGCCCGGCCAGCGCCGGGCCGAGACCGCGCTCGCCCGGCTCGACGCACTGGTGTATCGGGTGATCGCGGAGCGGCGGGCGGACAGAGGGAGCTGTGACGACGTGCTCTCCATGCTGCTCGACGCCCGCTCCGAGACCGGAGAGACGATGAGCGACCGCCAGCTCCACGACGAGCTGGTCACGATGATGGTCGCGGGCGGCGAGGCGCCGGCCCTGGCCCTCGCCTGGGCCTGGCACCTGCTGGCAGGCAACCCGGAGGTGGAGGCGCGTCTCCACGCCGAGGTCGACGCCCTGGACCGCCAGCCCGGGTACGCCGACCTGCCGCGGCTGCGCTATGCCCGCATGGTCGTGGAGGAGGCCATGCGCCTCTACCCGCCGGTCTGGATGTTCTTCCGGGTCTCCCGCAACGCCGACCGGCTCGGAGAGTACGACCTTCCGGCCGGGGCCTACCTCGCGCTGTCGCCGTACGTTACCCAGCGGGACCCCTCTTTCTGGCCCGAGCCCCGGGAGTTCGACCCGGAGCGGTTCGCGTCCGAGCGGGCCGCGGGGCGCCACGCCTACGCTTACTACCCGTTCGGCGGCGGGCTGCGCCTCTGCATCGGCGCGGGGTTCGCGGTGGTGGAGGCGACCCTGATCCTGGCCGCCCTGGCTCAACGCTTCCGGCCCCGGCATGTGCCCGGGCGCGCGGCCGTCCCGCAGGCGGCGGCCTCGCTCCAGCCCTG
>JANOCF010000355.1:0-8101 GCA_031412055.1 Holophagales bacterium
GAGGCAGCCGGACGCTCTTCGGCTTCACCCACGGGCGGGGAGCGTGGAAGGTCAGTATCGGGAACTAGCGAGGCAACTAAGCACGGCGTCGACCAGCTCGCGGTCGCCCGGCCGGGCTGCTTCGGCCGCGGGCTCGACGCCAAGTCTGCGCAGCTCGGCGCTGGTCACCGGCCCGATGGAGGCGGCCAGCAGCTCGGAGCGGCGCCGCTCCCAGTCCGGGCCGAACAGCTCCACAAAGGCGCGGACGATCCGCGGGCTCGTGAACGTCACCCAGCCGATCGGCGAGGTGGAGAAGAGCTCTTCGGCCCGGCGGGGAGCGTCCGCGGGCAGCCGCTTGTCGTAGGCCACCACCGCCACCGGATCCGCTCCCGCCCTCGTCAATCCTTCGTACAGCGTCGGCCGGGCGTCGGCAGCCTGCGGAAGCAGGACCCGGCGCCGGCGATCCACCCGCGGACCCAGCTCCGCGAGCAGCCCTTCGGCATCGGACTTCGCAGCGGTCAGGTGCGGCTCCACCTCCCAGGATCGGAGCGCCTCGGCCGTGGCCGGTCCCACCGCCGCGACCCGCAGCCGCGTGGGCAGCGCTCCGCCCGCCAGGGGCAAGAAGGCCTCGACGGCGTTGGTGGAGGTGAAGACGATCCAGTCGTACAGCGCCAGCTCAGACGCCGCCCGCTCCAGGAGACGGGGATTGGAAGGGGGGACGACTTCCAGGAGGGGAAGGAGGGGGACCTGGAACCCGGCGGCCTCGAAGGCGGCTTGCAGGGCTTCGGACTGGTGCTCGGCGCGGGTGATGACAATCCTCACCCCCTGTCCCCCTCTCCCATCTCCCACCCGCCCATCCCCGGGAGAGGGGGAACGTCTTCAAACCGTGTCGGCTGCGTTTTGGCCATGCAGCCCGCAGGCGTCCCCCCTCTCCCGGCGGGGGTATGGGCGGGAGATGGGAGAGGGGGACAGGGGGTGAGATCCCTCATTTCCCCAGCCGAGCCAGAATCTCGTCCGCCCCGTTCTCCCGCATGGCGGCCACGCAGTCCTCGGCAACCAACACGGGATCGTCGCCCACCGCGTCCCCGCGGGCCGAGAGAGTCCCGTCCGGAGTAGCCAGCAGCGCGGTCAGCCGCAGCCGTCCTCCCTCAGCTCTCGCCCAGGCGGCGAGGGGGAGCGTGCAGTCGCCTCCGAACGCGGCCACGACCCGCCGCTCGGCGTGCGAGGCGCGGGCGGTGGGAGCGTGATCCAGCGCCCGCACCAGCTCTTCGGCCGGACTGCCGGCACGGACCTGCAGGGCAAGCGTGCCCTGGCAGGGCGCGGGGATCAGGATCTCGGGCGAGATGGGATGGATGGGCACGTCCCGCAATCCGAGACGCTGCAGCCCGGCGCAGGCGAGGATGACTCCTCCCGCGTTTTGCTCCCGCCACTTGCGCAGCCGGGTGTCCACGTTGCCGCGGATCGGCTCCACCCGCAAGTCGGGACGCCGGAGGAGGATCTGGGCGCGGCGGCGGAGCGCTCCGGTGAGGATCACGGCCCCTTCGGGGAGGCCGTCCAGGTCTCCGGCGGCGCCCGCGGTGCCCGCGAAATGGCTCACCAGGGCGTCGCGCGGGTCGGCCCGCTCGGGGTGCGCGGCGACCACCAGCCCCTCAGGCGTGCGGACGGGGAGGTCCTTCATGCTGTGCACGGCCAGGTCGAGCGAGCCGTCGAGGAGACCGCGCTCCAGTTCCTGCGTGAAGAGACCCTTGCCGCCAAACTCCGCGAGGTCTCCGGTGATCACGTCGCCCGTGGTGGTCATGGGGACCAGCTCGACCGTCAGGCCGGGGTGGCGCTCCTCCAGGGCGCGGGCCATCATCCCGGACTGCGCCATGGCGAGGGCGCTCCGGCGGGTTCCCAGTCTCAGGCGCATTCAGTCCTTGTCCTCGTCCAAGCGATCGTCGTCCAGGCGGAACAGCTCGCGGACGAGATGCAGGCGGGAGAGATCCCTGTTGCCCGCGCCCTCTTTCTGGCCGCGGAGCTGGCTGCTGGGATGGTGCAGGATCTTGCGCACCAGCGAGCGGGTCAGCCGCTCAAGCTCTTCGTGGGTCTCGGCCGGGAAGCGCGACAGCACCGCGGCCACCTCCTGCTGGCGGACCTTCTCCGCCTGCTTCTGGATCTGGGCCACCACAGGCTCGGCTTCGAGGCCGCGGTACCAGGCGCGGAACTGGCTCAGCTCCTCCTCGATGATCTCCTGAACCTGCGGCACCTCCTCCTTGCGCCGCTTGAGATTGCGCTGGATCAGGTTGTCGAGCGAGTCGATCGTGTGCAGGAAGAGGTTCTCGATCTTGCCGGCCGAGGGCTCCACGTTGCGCGGGACGCCCAGGTCCACCACCAGCAGAGGGCTGGTCGACCGGCTCTTCATGGCCTCCTTGAGCTGCTTGCGCGTGAGCACGGGCTCGTCGGCGCCCGTCGAGACCACCACCACCTCGGCCTCGCGGACGGCGGCGAGCCGGTCCTCGAAGGTGGCCAGCACCGCCTGCGGGATCTCCTCCTGGAACTGACGCGCCCGCTCGGCGGTGCGGTTGGCGACCCGGAGCTCCCGGGCTCCGCGCTCCACCAGCGGGCGGGCCACCGAGCGGGCGATCTCGCCCGCGCCGATCAAGAGCACGCGGCAGTTCTCCATGCTGGAGAAGATGTTGCGCGCCAGCTCCACGATGGCGTAGCCGATCGACACGGCTCCGGCCGAGATCGCGGTCTCCTGGCGCGAGCGCTTGCCGGCCGCGCCCGCGCTGCGCAGCAGCCGGCGCACCACCGGACCGCTCGCGCCCACGGTCTCGGCCAGCGCTGCCGCCTGCTTGATCTGGCCCAGGATCTCGGGCTCGCCCAGCACCATGGACTCCAGGCCGCTCGCCACGCCCAGCAGATGGCGGGCCGCCTCGCCGTCGTGCTTGACGTAGAGCCGGCCGGGCATCTCCATCTCGGGCACCCGGCGGAGAAACGTCAGCTCCAGCGCGGCCCGGTACGCCTCGTCCTCGTCGCGGGGCTGGACGTAGATCTCGGTCCGGTTGCAGGTCGACAGCAGGAACGCTTCGGCGATGCCCGGCCGGGCCAGCAGGTGGACCAGGAGGTCCTCGGCGTCGTGCGGCGAGTAGGCGACCCTCTCCCGCAGCTCGATCGGGGAGCAGCGGTAGTCCGTACCGATGAGGAGGAGCGGAGGCTCCTGGCGCAAAGCGGGCATCTCAGAGGAACCCGTGGAAGTCCGAGAAGAAGAAGTTCACCGCGACCAGCGAGAACAGGATCGCGCCCAGTCCGGCCAGGCTGGCGATGGCGGTCTGGCGGCCCTTCCAGCGCCGCAGACGGCGCAGCAGCAGGGCGGCGGCATAGAGCGCCCAGGTCGCGAACGTGATCAGGATCTTGGGGTCGCGCATCCAGGCGTCGTGGTACAGGCGCTCGGCCCAGACCGCGCCGGTGGCCACCGCCCCGGTCAGCGTGACGAAGCCGACCGTCAGCGCCCCGATCATCATCCTCTCCAGCACCTCCAGGGGCGGGAGCTTGCCGTAGAAGGTGGAGAAGCGCCCGCCTTTCAGATCCCTGTAGAGCTGGAGGAAGAGAAAGGCGTAGGCCGAGGCCACCACGAACGCGGCATAGCCGAGCAGGGCCAGCGACACGTGCGCGGCGAAGAACGCGTCGTGGAAGATCGCCCGGTCCGGCGGGTTCGGGCGCGTCAGCAGCGACGAGAGGAGCTGGAAGAAGAAGACCAGCGACACCATCCAGAAGCCGGTGGAGCGCTCCCGGCCCTGCCACTCGACGTAGACATAGACCACGGCTACGGCAAAGGCGACGATGGACAGCGCCTGCGACACGGTGGCGGCCGGGAACTGCTGATAGTGGATGGTCAGGGCCGCCAGGCAGGCCAGGTGGAGCAGGACGGTCAGCCGGAGCGCGGGCGTCGCGATCCGGTTCGCCGTCGGGTGGGCGGAAAAGAAGATGAACCCGTAGCAGATGGACGTGCCGAGGTAGAGGAGGGGGAGCAGGATGTTGGCGACATCCAGGAAAGTGGTCACGTCATCTCCTCGGGCTTGGTATCCAGATCTAACAATCAGGTCTAACAGTCAGGTCTAACAGTCGACCGAAATGCTAACACTTCTTGCCGCCCCCGGCAGCCTCTGCTACTGTCCCGGGTTTGCGGACTTCAGGGGAAACGGCCATGGCAAACGTAATCATCGTTGGGATGCAGTGGGGAGACGAGGGCAAGGGGAAGATCGTGGATCTCCTCTGTCCGGCCTTTGACGCGGTTGTCCGCTACCAGGGCGGACACAACGCGGGGCACACGGTCAAGTTCCGCGACCGCCACTTCTCCCTGCAGCTCATCCCGTCCGGCATCCTCCACGAGGAGATGCAGTGCGTGATGGGCAACGGCATGGTGATCTCCCCGGAGCACTTCCAGGGCGAGCTGGGCCGGCTGCACGAGGCCGGAGTGCGCTCCGAGGGCCGTCTCTTCGTCGCCAGGCGCGCCCACGTGCTGCTGCCCTGCCATGCCGCCCTCGACCAGGCCCGCGAAGCGGCGCAGGGCGCGGGCAAGATCGGCACGACCTCGCGGGGCATCGGTCCGGCCTACGAGAACAAGACCTCCCGCTTCGGCCTGCGCATGTGCGACCTCTTTGCCCCGGACCTGGAGGACCGGCTGGCCCTCCAGCTCGGCAAGATCCGGGCGGAGCTCTCCAGCCTGGGCAACGAGTCCGTTCCGCAGCTCTCCGAGATTACCGAGTACGTGGACCTCTGCCGCGCCTGGGGGGAGATCCTGCTGCCGTACCTGCGCGATACCGAGCACCTGCTGCACGCCTGGATCGACGAGGGCAAGAGCCTGCTCTTCGAGGGCGCGCAGGGCACGCTGCTGGACGTCGACCACGGCACCTATCCCTACGTCACCAGCTCCAACTCGACCGCCGGCGGGGCGTGCACCGGGACCGGCGTGGCTCCGACGCGGATCTCCGGCGCCATCGGGGTGCTCAAGGCTTACACGACCCGGGTCGGCGGCGGCCCCTTCCCGAGCGAGCTCTCCGGGGAGATCTCCGAGTTCCTGCGCCAGCGGGGCAACGAGTACGGCACCGTGACCGGCCGTCCGCGCCGCTGCGGCTGGATGGACACCGTGGTCGCCCGCTATGCCCGCCAGCTCAACGGCATCGACGTGATCGCCCTGACCAAGATGGACGTGCTGGACGACTTCGACGAGATCCCGGTCTGCACCGGCTACCGCATCCGGGGCGAGGTGGTGCGCGAGTTTCCGTGCGACCGCTGGAGCCTGGAGAACGCCGAGCCCATCCTGCGCACCTTCAAGGGCTGGAAGCGGTCCACCGTGGGCATGGTGGAGATCGGCGACCTGCCCCAGGAGGCGCGGGACTACATCGATTTCCTGGAGCAGGAGATCGGCGCCCCGGCAGCCCTGGTGTCCACCGGCCCCCGCCGGGAGGAGACGATCATCCGCGACCATCCCGACCTCGCACGCCTCACCTCCGGCCGCCTGGGCCAGGTCCTGGAGCAGCGGTAACGGAGATCTGTCCCGCCCCGCCCTCCGCGCGTACCTATGTTCTTTAGGACGCAGTAGAAGTTCCTTCATTCAGATGTTGTTCGCGCCGGCTGTTCCAGTCCGGTATGTCGCCGGACTGTGCATGTCTGGAGGTTCCAGGAATGTCTCAAGCAATCAAATGCGGGGTGGTGGTGGCGGGTGCGCTCGCGCTGCTCGGAATGGTGGCGCCTGCGCAGGCCCAGCGGGTCAAGATCGGAGAAGAGCGGTCGTACGAGGCCGCGACGCCGTCCGCCTATCCTCGGGGTGCGGCGCACCGTCCGGCGGTCTGGTCAGAGACGATCGTGTCTTCGGGAGCGACCTTCCTGCGGGTTCACTTCGACCGGCTGAACCTGCCCGACGGCGACTACGTGACCGTGTCGAGCCCGGACTCCGACGAGTTCTGGACCTACACGGGCAAGGGCCCGAACGGCACGGGCGAGTTCTGGTCGTCCGCGGTGGAGTCCGACACGGCGTTGGTGGAGCTGCACGCCGGACCGCGCAAGTTCGGCAAGGCCCGCGCTTCCGTCTACGGACTGAGCGTCGACCGCGTCGCCCACGGCACCAAGCCGTACTGGGGCGATGACGGGCCGGAGGCGCAGATCCTCTGCGGCACCAACGGCATGAGGAACGCGGTCTGTCATACGATCGTGAACTCCAACCCTGTGGCGCGCCTCTCGTTCCAGAGCGGCGGCTCGAGCTACGTCTGCACCGGCTGGCTGGTGGCGGGCTCCAACAGCAGCACGCTGCTGACCAACAACCACTGCTTCGACAACCAGTCCGAGACCAGCACGGTCCAGGCGCGGTTCAACTACCAGACCACGACCTGCACGGGCACCACGACCGCGAGCTACACCACCTACAACGGCGGCACCTTCCTGAAGACCAGCGCCGCCCTGGACTACACGCTGATCACCCTCCAGGGCAACCCGGAGGCCACCTGGGGCGAGTACACGGCCACCACGAAGACCCCGGCCGTGGCGATGGCGATCAACTTCCCGCAGCATCCGGGCGGCGGCCTGAAGAAGGTCGGCTACTGGAAGGACTCGGCCGGCACGCAGCGCTGCGACGTTGCGGGTGCGAACGTCTCGATCAGCGGCTACAGCTCGAGCAGCCAGATGACCTACAGCTGCGACAGCGAGGGCGGCTCCTCGGGCTCGCCGATCATGGACGCCGGGACCGGCCGGATCGTCGGCCTTCACCATCTGGGCGGCGTCGGCGGCGCCACCTGCCTGAACAGCGCCACGCAGATGAAGAACGTCTGCCCCAACGCGGGCGCGCTCCTGAGCTGCGCGAGCAACTGATCTGACTTCCTCCCGGGCCTCGGGCGGTGTGCCGGAGGCCCGGGAGTCATTTCCTGGCATCTTCCTGATACCTTCCTGATATCCCTGATCGTCTGATCGTCTGCTGAAGCGAGGGCGGTGGTCCCCCTCGTGAAATCAACCGTTCCCCCGGCCACGGCGGCCGTTGCCCCCGCCGCGGCGGCTCGTCCCCCGGCGAGGGGAAGGGTTGCCCTCGCCGGGGCGGCGGCTGCACAGGCCGCGGCAGCGCTCCCCCCGGCCAGGGACGCGGCGGCCCCGCGCGGGGAAGCGGTCGCCCCTGCCGGGGGAACGGCTGCGGCGGCCGGGGGAACGCTGGCCCTCGGCGCGGCAAATGGCTGCCGAAGCGGGGGGAATGGCCGGAAGCGGGGAACGCCACGTTCCCTGCCGGAGGTTCTCTTAGCCGAGGCGCTCGCGGTAGACGGCGTTCATGGCGCGGCGGAGCGCTTCCATGCGGCCCAGAGAGCTCACGTCGTCGGCCTTGACCACGAGCGGCCAGTCGAACTCGACGTTGTCGATGACGCTGAGCTGCCAGGAGCGCTTCTTGGCGTCCCAGGTGCCTTTGCCGTCGCCGGCGATGTCCCAGCCGGTCGGCAGGAAGCTGCGGATTTCGGTATCGGTATAGGTCAGAGGCAGGTTTGATGTCTTCATGGCGGGGCCGTATTGTAGCCTTAAACGTCTGTTGGCAGGAATGTTGTCTCTTCTGGCACGCGAATTGCCTCTAATGCTCTCACATAGGAGGAGGTGTTATGGCGACAGACACTCAGAAGAAACAGAGAGCGGTGTACCACGTGGTGCCAAACTCGTCGGCGGAGAAGTGGGTTGTATCGCAGGAGAACGCTTCCTTCCGCAGGGAGTTCGACACCAAGGAGGAGGCCGTCCAGGAGGCCCGGACCCTCGCCCAGAAGGCGGACCTCGGCCAGATCAAGGTGCACAAGAAGGACGGCAACATGGAGTACGAATCCACCTACGGGGAAGATCCCCCGGAGTCCCCGAGCTAGCCAGCCAGTTCCGTAGGGCGCAGCATGCTGCGCCCTCACTTCATCTCTTCCCGTCCTTCGTCGTCAATCGCTTCCTTGACCCCCCGGGAGCACGGTTGTTACGATCCGGCGACGGCGGCCGCGTTCCATCCCCGCCCGGCTATCTCCGGCATCTCCGGAACAAAGGAAAGTCATGCATATCGAGCTCACCGAAGAGCAGAAGCTTCTGCGCGAGAACGTCCGCCGCTTTGCCGAGGAGGTTGCCAAGCCGCGGGCCAAGG
>JANOCF010000356.1:0-5917 GCA_031412055.1 Holophagales bacterium
AGATCCCGGGCCTCGGCTTCGCGGGAGGCTTGCGCGGCGCGTTCCGCGAGCGCCCAGGTCTGGAACTCTTCGTTCACCTTTACCAGAAGTAATCTCGTGGGCTCGTCCAACTCCAGCAGGGTGGCCATCTGCTCCGCGGCCTGCGGCCGGTCTTCGGGTTTGGGATCTTTGCCGGGGAGCGGCAGGCTCACCAGGCGTTGAAAGAGGCGTTCGCCCCGGGTGCGCAAGGTCTCGTCGAGCCCGGCGAAGGGGTCTTCGGGATTCGAGCCGAGCCTGACCCGTTTCTTCCGGAGGGTGTCGGAGAACTGCAGGAGCTCCTCGCCGTCCGCGACGCTGAGGCCGACGTCGCGCGCCATGGATTCCAGGTATTTCGGTCCGGGCTTGTCCTTGCCGCGCTCGATGTCCGCGATGGTGACCGGGTGGATGCCGGTGTCTTTCCCGAACTGATCCTGGGTCTTGCCGGAGAGCGCCCGGAAGAGGCGCGCCATGCGTTGGTTCCGCTCCATTCTCCCCTCCACTAGCGTGAAACTGGGATTTTTCACAAACTTGCTTCTCCGGAGCACTAGATAAGGCCGCGGCCCGCGCGGGCCAGGGTGGCCCGAGACCGGCGCCGCAAAGGAGAAGCCCCGATGCGCAAAGCCCTGATTGCCGTGACCCTCACCGCCTCTCTTATAACCCACCCTTCCCTGTGGAGCTTCGTCGCCGACCTGTGGAACAAGTCGACCGCAGAAGTAGGGTGCGGGGCAGATCCTTGGGGAAAGTGCAACCCGGCCCCGGAGACCGACTCAGGTTGTGGATTCGATCCCTGGGGAAAGTGCAACCCGGCTCCGCCGGAAACTGACTCAGGCTGCGGGGCTGATCCCTGGGGCTGCCCGAAGGGCTCATGAGCTAAAGCGGAGGTCCTGGTCGTAGCGGGCTCGGAAGAGGAAGCGAAGGACGCTGCGGGCCATCTCGGCGGTGGCCGTTTCGAGTTTCGTCGCCTCCTCGAAGAGCCGCAGCGCGGCTAGGGCCTCCCGATGCACTTCCCTGGAACAGAAAACCTCGCCAAGTGCAGGTACCAGCGCCTTGACCTCCGCCGTCCGTCCCTGATCCAGCAACAGGACCGAGATTTCCAGAAAGGCCAAGGCCACGTCGTACCACATCTTCAAAGTGGCGAATCCTTCCTGCGCTCGCTCCAAGAGGCGCAGAGCCTCTGTGGTCCGGCCCGTTCCGGCGGCAAGCCGCCCATCTAGCCAGGTTACTCGGTTTAAGAAGATCTGGTCGCGCAGCTCTGTCGCGACCTCACGTACCTGACTGACTAGGCTGACAGCCTCGGGGTACCTTTCCAGGTGGCAGTAGTTGACAGCTAGGTTAAAGCGCTGCTGGTACCAGAGGCGTGGCTCGTTGCGTCGGTCGACTAGAGGCTCCGCCTTAAGAAGAGCCGCAACAGCACGCTGGTACTCACCCATTACTTCCAAGGTGAACGCCTTGTTGACCAGCGTGCGAGCCGGGCAGCGGCTTACATGCTCAGCCCTTTCCAGGAGGTCCAAGGCCTCGTCAAACCGGCGCTGCTCTCGTCGTAAGGAAGCTTCCAGGTCGAGCAGCCTTCCCGGGTCGAGAATCTGGTCGGGGTCCGAACCGGTGAGCCAAAGCCGCTTTGCGAACTCAAGAGCAATCTCTGCGGCTTTGAAGTCGCATGCCGCTCTCAAGACGTTGGCCACGTGGGCAGCCGCGAAGCCCTTGACCCGATTCTTCCAGTCTTCCGGCCCGCGCACGTGCTCTGCGATCTCGACGGCGAGGCGCGCCCAGGCGCCGGCCTCCTCCAGGTCTCGCGAGGCTGCACGTACCGACGCCTCGGCCGCCCATTCCGCGCACGCCCAGGTCTGGAGCCGTGGGGACATCTTCATCACCTGCGACCTCTGGCTCTCGGTCGCATCCTTCAGATGAGAGAGAAGCTCCCTTGCCTGCCAGCGGGCAGGCTCGACATCGCCGGGCCTGGGATACTCGCCCAGCGGAGGAACCTTCCGGGAGAACAGGGCGGCGCGGGTGAGCACCTCCCGGTAGACCCGCGAAACCGCCAGGACTTCCATCTCGATCTCTTCCCGCTCCGCAGGTATCAGCACGTCACGACTCAGGGCGGTCAGGCCCTCATAGCACGCCGTTCCGATCGCCACCTCGGCCGGAGTGCCCTCGACTCCCGCGAGGAGCTGCTCGAAGTCCTGGTCGTTGATCTCGGCCGTCTTCTTGAGATGGTATGAGACCTTGCTGGCCTTCATCGGGGTCCTGCCCGCGATGACCTTGTGGGACAAATCCTTCAACAAGGCCAACAGTTGAATGAGGAACGAGCGTACTGAGGGTTGGGGCATCAAGGCGTCTCCATGAGTCCGTTCGCAACGGGATCATCAAGATAGTTGCCGCTGGGGGGTGAAAAAAGGACAAGGAGGCAAGTTTTGGTTTTCTCTAAAAGGCGAGAGCTGCAAAGAATCATAACCTTGCCTAGTAGGTCCTTCGCCAGGCCTGTTCCGTCGCACACTCCCGGGCGCCATGGATTCCGACGACAAACTGATGAGGGCGATCGTGGGTGTGGCCGCGCAAGTGGCCCGGATGTTCGAGTCCGCCCTGGAGCTTCTCCAGGAAGCCCAGGCTTCCGTGCCGGCGCCTACCCTGGAAGAGGTCGCGGAGATGCGGCAGGGAAAACGGCCGCTCACGCGGGAGGCGTATCTCCTCGGACTGTTCCAGCGGGCGCTGGTCGGCGCCGAAAACCTGGCTTCCGATCTCGGGGCCGTCGACGAGGAGTCCCTGAGCCGCGTGCACGAGATCGACCTCAGCTCGCTGGAGCTCAACGCGATCGAAGAGGCGGTCGTCCGGCGTGCATCATGAGCGGCCAGAAAGGGATCGGCGAGCGCATCCGGCGACTCCGCCGCCAGCAGGGGTTGAGCCAGCGTGACCTGGCAGCGAGGATCGGAACGAATGGGTCCCAGCTCAGCAAGTACGAGACGGGACTCACCGACCCGAGGCCGCTCGTCCTGGGCCGGATCGCCGGAGCCCTGGAGACGACCACCGACTTCCTCATCACCGGGATTCACCCGGGGGCCGGCCGGGATGCGCGGCTCCGCAGCCTCCTGCCTGTCCTCGAGCAGCTGCCCGGTGAGCTTCGCGGCCGCCTCGCCGACTTCCTGGAAAACCTGATCCAGGCGCACCACCTCTTCCGGCTCGGTCGCAGATCTCCGTCAGAAAGAGTCTGATCCAGCATCCGCAGCCCTGCATTCAGGCGGTTCCCTCCCGCTGGCGTCCTTGCCAGATGAAATTTAGCAGTAGCGCTCCTCAACGCTTCTCCTGACACTACCTTCTTGCCTGAACAGCATCTCGGTCTAAAGTTCGGCCAGACACTAGACAGATTTTGCTGCTATCTCGTAGACTAACCCGAGAAGCAACGAGTTTCGGGGCTGACGCAGGCCCTAAGCCAGATCAGCCGTAAGCAGTGGATGTTCTTCTTGCGTTCAAGGAGAGAGTGCGATGGATCACGCTGTTTTTGGAACAAGGGCGGTGCGGCAGCTCATGAACGAGCTGCTGGCGATTGAGCCTCACCGGCGGCAGTCCGCGGTGCGCGATGAGCGGTACCGCGACCTCGGCCTGGCCGAGATGCTGACCCGCGAAAGCGAGCAGTTCGAGCAGTCCTGCCCCGCCAAGGCCGAGGAGCTGGCCGAGCTGGCCCGCATGGTCGCGGAGCAGCCCTATCCGGGGAACCTGATCGCCCGGGTGGACCGGGTGATGGCCCTGTCGCACTGCCTCCAGGGCAACGCCCGGCGGCTGTCGGGAGACCGGCCCGGGGCCGAGCGGCAGTTCCGGAAGGCGGCGTCCGTTCTGACGGGTCCGCCCAACTCGATCGGACGGGCTCTCTACTGCCAGAGGCTGGCCTGGCTGCGGGAGGAGCAGGGGAACTTCGAGGAAGCCACGGTCCTGCTCTGGCGCGCGGTCGGGATCTTCCGCGAGGCCCGGGCTACCGAGCTCCAGGTGTCGTGCCTCTGCCGGCTCGGCTTCTTCCTGCTGCATGGGAACGAAGCGGAAGGAGCGAGCCGGCACTTCGCCCAGGCCCGCGGCCTGCTCTCGTTCGAAGCGTCGCCGGCCCTCGCCGCCCGCTGCGGCTTCGGGCTCGCGCTGTGCCTGGTCTCCCTCGGCCAGGACGAGCAGGCGCGCAGCCTGAGAAAGGAGAGCCGCCAACTGAGCGAGGCCGTCGTGGATTCCAGGGATCTCCTGGATCTCGACTGGCTGGAAGGACGGCTCGCCGCCTGTTTCGGCGAGCACCAGGAGGCCATCGCCAGCCTCGGCAGCGCGCGCCGCCGGCTGCTGAGCCAGCAGCGGCTGCTCGATGTGGCGCACTGCTCGCTCGATCTCGCCCGGCTGTACGCGGCGACCGGGCAGGCGGCGCGCATCCAGGAGCTGATCTTTGAGCTGCACGCGGCGTTTCTCCCCTCGCCCGACCAGGCGAGAGTGCTGTTCGCGCTGCGCGGTTTCCGGGCGGCGGCTCTCGCCGGCCTGGATGCGGAGCCGGCCGGACTGGAGGCCCTGGACCTCATCCGCCGGCCCGCGGCGTTCCTCGAAAGGATTTGAGCTTGATCTTCCGGCGCCATTCCGGCCCGGAATTCTAGAGAAGGAGCTTGTATGAGCAACACGAACAAGGTGGTTTCGGAGTCCCCCGAGAAGGCGTATCTCAAGGCCGAGAGGGTGCAGGACACCCTCAAGCGCCTGCCGGGGTGGTCGCTGGGAGTGGAGGGCGACGGGCTCGTGCGGACCCGCGAGTTCGACGACGTCGCGGAGGCGCGGGCGTACGTCGGCAACGTCTGCCGGATCGCGTCGATGCGGCACCAGCCGGTGCAGATCGGGTTCTCGGAAGCGCAGGTCGTCGTCACGCTGAAGAACCCGGTCAGCGGCAGCACGGGCGGACTCACCAAGGCTGTGCTCAACCTCGCCAACACGATTGGCTGACCTCGACAGAAAAACAACGAAAGAACGAAAAGGAGAATGAAGATGCCGAACAATTCGTACGCCGATTACGTGAAGCACTGGGGGGATCTGACGACCGCGGTCGCGGCCAACCCCGACCTGGCCCCGCTGGAGTGGCAGCGGGTGTCTCTGGAGGCCGAGCTGGAGGGGCTGAAGCAGGCGAGCATCCGCCAGGCGAACCTGCAGCGGCAGGCCCAGGAGGCCTCGCGCGACCTGGACGGCTTCGTGAAGCGGGGCCGGGACATGGCCACCCGGCTGCGCGACAGCATCAAGGGTTACTACGGCCGCACCGGCGAGAGGCTGGTCGAGTTCCGGATCCCGCCCCGGCGGCCGAGAACGGCGCCCAAGGTCACGCAGCCACCGTCGCCGGAACTGGGGGAAAATGAAAAACCGTCCGAGTTGGGCCCTAACCCCGCTCAGACGGCCGCTCCCGGAACCGAAGCCTCGATCTAGGAGTCCCACCAGTATAGCCTGACTCTGCCGGGGGTGTGAAAGCGCCCCCGGCAGGTTCCCGCGTCTCTCAGATATACTCCTCCCGTGATGGAAGGCTCGACTCTCACCCCGATTCTCACTCCGATCGTCCCCGAGACGTTCCCCCTGGCCCTGCGCGGCATCGCGGCCAAGGTGCGGGACGGCGCGCGCCTCGACGAGGCCGATGCCCTCACCTGCCTGACCACGCCGCATCTGCTCCACCTGGGGCAGCTCGCGGACACGGTCCGCCGCCGGCTGCACGGCAACGTCACGTACTTCAACATCAACCGGCACATCAACCCGACCAACGTCTGCGTCTACACCTACAACTGCAAGTTCTGCAGCTTCGCGGCCCTTCCGGGTGAAGAGCACGCCTGGGAGATGAGCCACGAGGACGTGTACAAGCACGCGGGCGAGCAGGGCGGCAACCGGGTGACCGAGTTCCACATCGTGGGCGGCCTCC
>JANOCF010000357.1:0-1646 GCA_031412055.1 Holophagales bacterium
CATTCAAGGCGCGCACGAGAAGCTCTACTAGTGTGGGCATCATTTGCGTGACCCCCCGTTCAAAATTTTTCAGAGCGGAGATGGAGACATCTGCGGCAGCAGCCAGCTCTTCCTGGTTCCAGCCTACAAGAGTGCGCGCCGCTCGGATCAGCTGGACCTCAAGCGACTTTTCGCATTTTGAAATACTATTAGTTGACATGTAGGCCTGAGTGCGTCATACGGATCGCAAGGTCGCCCGGCATGGTGCCGCGCGTTCTGCCCCGTCGGCCCCTTTGGGCTGCCAGCACGGATTGATCTGTTCCCGATGTCGTCTTTCCCTCCCACTCTTTGCGTCGAGCCGCCCGAGCGGCCTCGCCCAACCCCACCCGTGGATCTTCCACTCGCCGCGCTCCGCTTGGCTGGTCGACGACGCCATTGGCCCCTGTTCGGCGTCGTGCCCGGGACCGCCCAGCCGTCCGGCGGAGGGCGGGGCCTCAATCGAGGGAAGTGTGATGGTCTCCGCGAATTGGAGCGAGGCACTGGCCACAACTTGGGCTCTGCCGGCTTTCACTACTTGGCGAGCGAGGCCAAAGCGTGGCCGCCGATCGGCATTCTCCCGCACGTCGAACTCGCCCCCAAGGGCTGCACCGCCGACCCGCTGGCCACCTGGCGCAACACCCGGCCGGCTACCCCGGAGCGCGCCACTTGGCTGGCAGAGATCCGCCGGGATGGCCTGCTCTATCCGCAGACTGGCCGCTGGGTTGACGACCACACCCTGGTGGAGCGCAGTCCGGGTTTTCCTCAGTGCCAGCGCGTGCTCTTGGCGGTGCCCGCCGCCGAAGTGGATCGGCGCCTCGACCGCCTGGCGGCGCTGGATGCCCCACCGCTGCACCTCACCTTGCGCGACCTCGTGCCACTGCTCGTTGCGCCAGAAATGGAAAGTGCGTCCCACCCGCTGCGCGTGCTGCGTCTGTGCGATCTGCCCCAGGGCGAAGTCAGGGACCAAGTCGAACCGGCGCGGAATCCGGAAGGCGAAGTGAGGGGATCGATGACTGCACTCGGTGCCCAGAGGAATGCAAAAGGGCCGTCCCATGCCTTTCAGGTCAACGACACCGACACCGCGATCGCGTCTGGTCCGTGCAGTGGAGCAGCGCGGCCGACCAGCTTGGCCCCACTCCGCCATGCGCGGCTGGGACTCCCCGCAGTGCTCTGCGGCACGGCGGGCCACCTTGCCGGACGCCTCGCCGGCCTGATCGCGCATTTGGCCCCAAGTGGTCCACCGTGGCCGGGACCGCGAAGCGTTTTCGATTTGTGGAGCCCGCTGCGCCGCCTGCCCACAAAGGCATCGCCGCAGGCGGTTGCGGCCGCACTCGGCCTCGCCGCAAAAAGCTCGGACTGAGCCGTGCCGCCGGATCGCCTCCACACGACGCGGCGTCCGGCCAGCTCTGACGCGGTCTCTCCTGCGGCGCGTCATCCCGACGGCCTGCTCGCATCTGGTGGACCTGCCATCTGGCTGGTCCGCCTCAACTCGCCTGCGCGCCATCCCGGCGGTTTGCGGGCGACCCTGGGCCAGCCTCTGCGGCGCCCAGGCTCCCGGAGACTTCCGCATGCCTACGATCCGCCTCCGCTGCAACGTTAACCCTCCTGCGACCGCCCGGCGCCGGCCC
>JANOCF010000358.1:0-2801 GCA_031412055.1 Holophagales bacterium
CATCGCCGGACGCGAGGCCCTCGACCTGCGCCGGTTGACGGTCACCGCCGAGCGGCCCGCCGCGTGGGTCCTCTCGCTCGACGAGGAGGAGGACATCCCCCTGCGGCTCACCACCTCGGCCCGGCGGCCGGTCCGCCTCACGGTCCGGCAGGTCTGGCCGGAGCTGCTGGAGCAGCCCTCCAGCCGCGTACAGGGGACCTGCCGGCCCGGCGAGGAGCTGTCCTCGGACATCCGCGTGCGCGCCGTGGCCCGGGGTACCGCGCGCATCGCTCCGCCCTGGGTCTCGGCCACCTTCGACGGCTGGATGGAGCGCTTCCTGCCCGCCGCCGTCCACACCGATCAGGGGCAACCCGTGGCGGCCACTCCGCTCACGGTGCTGCCCAACCTGAAGGCCGTTCGGCGACTGCGCGGACAGCTCGACCGTCTCTTCCTCCAGGGGCTCGGCAGCCGGACGGCGCCGCGCCTGGGCAAGGGGCGCGACTTCGACCGTCTCCGCGAGTACGTGAGCGGCGACGACCTCCGCGACGTGGCCTGGAAGGCGTCCGCCCGCCACGGCAAGCTCATCACCCGCGAGTACCGCCTCGACCGCTCCCAGGACATCCTGATCTGCGTCGACCGCGGGCATCGCATGGCTGCGCGGGTGGCCCACGTCACCCGGCTCGACCATGCCGTCAACGCCGCCGTGCTCCTGTCCTCCATCTGCAACCGCATGGAGGACCGGGTTGGGCTCCTCTCCTTTGCCGACTCCGTGGAACAGGGGCTCGGCCAGGGCCGCGGCAGCGGCCACCTGCGCAAGATCACCGCCTACTCGGCGGGCGTCATGCCCGACTACCTCCACACCGACTATCTCGCCCTGGGGGCCCACCTCCGCCGGCGCCTGCGCAGCCGCGCCCTGGTGCTCATCCTCACCGCTCTGCCCGAACTGGAGGGCGAAGGGGAGATCGTCCGCGCCGTCGAGATGCTCGTGCCCCAGCACCTGCCGGTCGTGATCGTCTTTTCCGATCCCGCGATGGCCGCCGCCACGTCCTACCTGCCCGACGACAAGCCCGAGCTCTGCCGCACCCTGGTGGCGCGCGATCTCTGGCTGGAGCGCCGCCGGGTGATCGCCGAGCTGCGCCGCCGGGGAGCCCTGGTGGCCGAAGCCGCGCCGGGCGACGCGGGCGTGCAGGCCGTCAACAGCTATCTCGAAGTCAAACGGAGGCAGCTCCTCTAACCATGGCCATGGACATCGACCGCTTCGTCGAAGGACGCAAGGACCGCTGGCGCCGGTTGGAGGAGCTGCTCGGCCGGGCCGAGAGCTCCACGGACCGCGAGCTGGGTCCCGAGGGGATGCGCGAGCTCCTCCGGTTGTACCGGCTGACCTCCTCGGATCTGAACCAGGCCCGCTCCCTCACCGCGGACCCCGAGCTGCTGGAGCGCCTGAACGCCCTCGCCGGCCGGGGGTACCGCTACATCTACCGCTCGCGCCAGGAAGGCGGCGCCCTTCGCCGTCTCGGCCGGTTCCTGAGGATCGACGTTCCCGAAGCGTACCGCCAGGAAGCCTGGGCCGTGGGCGCCGCGGTTGGAGCCCTGCTGCTGGGCGCTCTCTTCGGCGTGCTGGCCGTGCTCGCCCGCCCCAGTACCGCCGAGGACCTCATTCCGGAGCAGTTCTTCACGCAGAGCCCCCGCGAGCGGGTGGAGAGCATCGAGAAGGAGGAGGAGAGGATCGCGACCCTCGACGATGCCGCGCTGTTCGGTGCCCAGCTCTACACCCACAACATCCGCGTCTCTTTCCTCGCCTTTGGCCTGAGCGCCGTGTCCCTGGTCGCGGGGATCTGGATCCTGTTCTACAACGGCATCCTGCTCGGGGCGGTGGCCACCACCTACATGGTGGACGGGGCAAGCCTGTTCTTCTTCGCCTGGGTGGGTCCGCACGGCGCGCTGGAGCTGCCGTCCATCGCCTTTGCCGGCGCGGCGGGGCTGGTGGCGGGCCGGGCGCTGTTCTTTCCCGGCGACCTCTCCCGCGGCGACTCGCTGCGGCGGGTGTTCCCGAGGGTCTGGCGGATGATGGTGGGCGTGATGATGTTCCTTGTGATCGCCGGGCTGATCGAGGGCTCCTTCTCGCAGTTCTCGGCCAAGACGGTCCCCTACCCGCTCAAGATCGCCGTGGCCGTGGCGCTCCACCTGGGCCTGCTGGCCTACCTGTTCGTGCCGCGCCGCCCGGAGGCCGGAGCGTGAACGGACGCCCGTATCAGCGGCACGGCCGGGACCGCCTGATCCTCACGCCGGAGCACGTTCCGATCCGGCTGAGCCCGTCGGGCCTGGGCAGCCGCTTCCTGGCGCTGATGATCGATGTGGCCCTGGTCCTCGGCGCCTCGGCGATGATCGCCAAGGGCGTCCAGGCGATCTTCTCCCCGGGCGTCGCCGAGGCCGTATCGACCACCGTCGCGTTCGTCCTGTTCCTGGGATATCCGATCTATTTTGAGACACGCCACCAGGGGCGCACGCCCGGCAAGCGGTTCTTCGGGCTGCGGGTGGTGGACGGCCGGGGCCTGCCCATCACCCTGGAGCAGTCCTTCGTGCGCAACATCGTTCGGCCCCTGGACTTCGCCCCGATGTTCTACGGCCTGGCCGGGCTCGTGGCTCTGTTCGACCGCGACCGGCGCCGCCTGGGCGACATCCTGGCCGACACCCTGGTGGTCCACGAGAGGATCCCGCTGCGGCCGGAGGGCCAGATTCGCCTGGAGCGCCGCTTCAACGCCCTGCGCACGCCCGCCACGGCGCGGCGCATCCGCCAGCGGGTGACCCTGGAGGAGCGCGAG